>NZ_PKUB01000048.1:46829-102241 GCF_002868845.1 Desulfuromonas sp. | reverse complement strand
GCGCTGACGGAGAAGGGGATGCCTCGCAGGTAGAGGGCCAGCACCCCGCCGACGGCGGCCAGGGGGATGCCGGTGTAGATGATCAGTACATCGCGCAGCCGCTTGAGGCTGGCATAGAGGAGGAAGAAGATCAACAGCAGGGTCAGCGGCACCACCACCATCAGCCTTTTCTGCGAACGCTCCAGGTTCTCGAACTGCCCGCCCCACTCGATCGAATACCCTTCGGGCAGGGTCACATCGGCGCCGACTCTCTCCTTGGCCTCGGCGACGAAGGAGGCGATGTCCCGGTCGCGGACGTTGACCTGGACCTTGATCAGGCGCCGGCCCCACTCACGGTTGATGGTGGAAGGGCTCTCGACCTGCCGCACCGCGGCCACCGCCTCCAGCGGAAGGATCGCCCCGGTGCGGGTCGGGATCAGGGTCTGCGCCAGCGCCGCCGGGTCGTTACGCTGCCGGTCGGGCAGGCGCAACACGAGCGGGAAGGACCTCTCCCCCTCGAAAACCTCGCCGATCTTCGGGGTTCCCACCGCGGCAATCACATCGAGCACATCCCGGGCCGCCACGCCGTGACGCGCCAAGGCCTCGCGGTCGACCTCGATCTGCAGGGTCGGCTGGCCGGTGATCTGCTCCACCGCCACGTCGGCGGCCCCGCGGATCTCCAGCATGGCATGCTCCACCTGCTCGCCCAGAGCGACCAGGCGATCGAAGTCATCACCGTAGATTTTGATCCCGACGTCGCCCCGGATGCCCGAGAGCATCTCGTTGACCCGCAGCTCGATCGGCTGGGTGAGCACGGTGCGAATCCCCGGCAGGCCGTGGAGGGCCACCTCGACGGCGGCCGCCAGGTCAGACTGGCTTTTTGCCCTGGTCCAGTTATCCCGGGGATGGAGGGTCATGAAAATATCGGTCAACTCGGTCCCCATCGGATCGGTGGCCACCTCGGCGCTGCCAAGGCGGCTCCAGACATGGCGGATTTCATCGGGGAACTCGGCCAGCAGCAGTTCTTCCATCCGGGTGTTGTAAGCGACCGACTCGTCCACCGAAACCCCGGCCAGACGCACGACGCTCGCCACCAGAGACCCTTCGGAGAGACGGGGCATAAACTCCCCGCCGAGGCGGAAAGCGAAGAGGGTGGCAACGACCAGGACCAGGGCCACCATCCCCAAAAAGGTTTTGCGCCAGTGCAGAACAAATTGCAGCAGTGTGCCGTAAAGCCGCTTCAGGCCCCCTTCGAGGCGGCGTTCCTTGACCTTGAGCACCTTCGGGAGGAACTGGTAGGAGAGGATCGGCGAGAGGAAGACCGCGACCAGCAGCGCCCCGAGCAGGGCGAAGATGAAGGTCCAGGCCATCGGCCCGAACATCTTCCCCTCGACCCCCTGCAGGGTCAGCACCGGCAGAAAGACCAGAACGATGATCCCCATGCCGAAGACGATCGGCCGCACCACCTCGCGGCTCGACTCGACGATGGTAGACAAACGCTCCGCCGGGGTCAGAGGACGGCCGAGCTTCATCTGCCGCTCGGTCAGGCGGCGCAGGTTGGCCTCGGTCATGACGACCGAACCGTCGACCAGGATGCCGAAATCGACCGCCCCCAGCGAAAGGAGGCTGGCGGCGATCCCGAGCCGCTGCATTCCCAGGGCGGCGAAAAGCATGGCGATGGGGATGGTCGCCGCCACCAGCAGCCCCGCCCTCAGGTTGCCGAGGAGCAGGAAGAGGACGGCGATGACCAGGAGCGCCCCGGCGGCCAGATTGTGTTTTACGGTATCGATGACCTGCTCGACCAGGTCTGTGCGGTCGTAGACCGCCTCGACGACGATATCCTTCGGCAGGGTCTCCCTGACCGTATCGAGGGCACGTCTCAGATCGGTGGCGACCTCGCGGCTGTTCTCACCCATGAGCATGAAGCCGAGGCCCAGGACCACCTCCCCCCTGCCGTCGGCCGAGACCGCGCCGCGGCGCAGCTCATGATCAATGGCGACCTCCGCCACGTCCCGAACGCGGACCGGCACGCCCCCGGATGCGGAGATGACGATGTCGGCAATGTCGTCGACCCCGGAGACCCGCCCCAGGCCATGCACCAGCAGGGTCTGGCCGCCGACGACCACCTGACCGCCGCCGACATTGGCATTGTTCTCCCTCAGGGCGGTGGCCACGTCGTCGAAGGTCAGACCGTATTTGATCAGCGTCTCGGGGGCGACGATGACGTGATACTGCTTCTCGAGCCCCCCCCAGGAATTGATCTCCGCCACCCCGGCGACCTTGCGCAGCTGCGGCTTGACCACCCAGTCGTGCAGGGTACGCAGCTCATCGAGGGTCCGCTCGGGATTGTCCGAGCGCAGGGTGTAGTGGAAGACCTCGCCGAGACCGGTGGATATCGGGCCCAGCTCGGGACGTTCGATCCCCTCGGGCAGTTCGACACTGGCCAACCTCTCCATGATCAGCTGCCGCGAGTCGAGGATAGCCATCTCATCCTCGAAGATCGCCACCACCTGGGAGAGGCCGAACTTGGAAATGGAACGGACATGCACCAGCCCCGGCAGGCCCGATATGGCCAACTCCACCGGCTGGGAGAGTTGTTTTTCGATCTCTTCCGGCCCCAGGGCCGGTGCGATGGTATTGATCTGAACCTGGACCGGGGTGGTATCGGGGAAGGCATCGACCGGCAGACTCACCAGCGCCCACAGCCCGGTTCCGAGGGTGGCCAAAAAGACCAGAACCACCAGCAGCCGGTTGCGCAGAGTTGCCTCGATCAGTTTTTCAAGCATCGTCACCCCCCTAGTGGTCGGCGCAGGAGGCGCCCAGCCGCGCCTTCAATATTTCGGACTTCAGCGCGAACCCCTGGGCCGACACCAGCCGCTCGCCGGCAGAGAGCCCGGATCGGATCGGGACGAGGCCCCCCTCCTGGGCGCCGGTTTCCACCCGGCGCACCTCGAACAGGTCGGACTCCAGCTGGAGAAAGAGGTAAGACAATCCGTCGATGCTCTGCAGAGCATCGGCAGGGACCGCCAGGACCTCGGTCTCGTCTCCGCCAAGGAGGCGAACCTCGCCGAACATCCCCGCCTTGAGGTGGTGACCGGGATTTTTCACCTCGGCCAGGGCCGTGAGGGTGCGGCTTCGCTCATCCACGGCGGCGCCGACCTGAAAAATCCGCCCCCGGAAGACCTGGCCGGGCAGACCGGTGAAGCGGGCCTCGACCGGGGCTTCGTCCCTCACCTGGTAGATCCGGCTCTCGGGAACGGAGAGCTCCACCCAGAGGATGTCCGGATCGACCACGGTCAGGATGTGGTCGCCGGGAGAAACGTTCTCGCCGACGGCGGCGGCCAACTCGGAAACGACCCCGGTGAAGGGAGCGCGAACGGCGACCAGCGCGCCGTTGCCTCTGCCCTGGAGAAGTTGCTGCAGGTCGCCCGCCGACAAGCCGAAATTCAACAACTGCATGCGGAAACGATCAAGCTCGCTCTGCGCCACCCGGGACTCGGCCAGCGCCTGCTGATATTCCTGGCGGGAGGTAATGCCGCGCTCCAGGAGGTCCTTCTCCCGATCGAGGACCGCATCGGCCTGGGCGGCTCGGGCCCGAGCCGCCAGCAACTGGGCCTTCAGCGTAGCGATCTCCGGCGTGGCGATCTCGACCAGAACGTCCCCCTTGTGCACAACGGTTCCAGGCTGCACCAGGACGCGGCGCACCGTGCCCGGCGCCAGCGGGGTCATGCGGGAGAAACGGTTGCGGTTGAACTCCGCCCGGGCCGGCAGGGCCACGCCGGATGCCAGGGACAACTGCTGCGGCACGGTGGTGGAGATTCCGGCCTTGGCTGCGACCTCGGACGAAGAGAGGCGGACCAGCATCCCCTGCCCCGGTTCCAGGGAGGAGAGGTGGCTGCCCTGACAGAGGCCGCACTCCGCCTCCATGACCCCATGTTCGACGCACATCCCGTCCAGGGCCCCATGGCCGTGCCCTTCATGCCCGGCATTTTCCGCGGCATGGCCGTGCCCTTCGTGCTCATCCTCGTCGCCGAACAGGTCGTCAATATCCTCCTGGGCGTGGGCATCCGGCTCTTCGCGGCCATGGTCGTGGCCGGCGTGGGGATCGCCCCCTATGGCCAGGGCGGTCGGAACGGTCTCCGCCCCGGCCCAAAAGAACACGGCCCCGGCGAGAAGCGCTATAACTCCAAATAAACTGACGGGCTTTTTCATGATTCACCTCGTTCCGTATCGATACCGGCAATAGCGGCAGAGTTCGAAATTTTTCGCCCCAGCAGTCCCTCGATCTCGGCGACCGCCTGATGGCAGGCCTCCAGGGCATCGATGTATCGGCCCCTGGCCTCGAACAGCGTGCGCTGGACGCCGAGGATCTCGAGCAGGCCGAACTTCCCGGCCCGGTAGCCGTAGCTGATCGCCTCGAAGGATTGCTGCTCGACGGGAAGGATCTCTTCCCGCAGCACCCGGGCGGTCCCCCTGGCGGCAGTCATCCGCCCCCAGGCCTCGACCAGATCGGTCCGCGCCTGCAGCAGGGCCGCGCGGTGCTCTTCACCGGCCTTGGCATGACGGGCGCGGGCCGCGCTGCGCGCCCCCTGGTTGCGGTCGAAAAACTGCAGCGGTACCGAAAACTCGGCCACCAGGGCCCGATCGTTCGTCTCCCGGATGTCTTTGGCTCCCAGGCTGACGGTCAGGTCGGGGATGCCCAGGGCGTCTTCCAGCTTCACCTTCTGCCGGGACTGTTCGATCCTGGCTGCCTGGCCGGCCACCGCCGGAGTCTGCGCGATCCAGCCGCTGACCTCAAGCCAGTCGGGGAGGGCCGGAAGGTGTTCAAACTCTCCTGCCGCCCTATCGAAATCGGCCGTTTCGCCCCCCCAGGCAGCGGCCAGGGCCTGGCGGGCCGTGGCCCGCTGCTGGCGGGCCTGATCCTGCGCGAGACGGGCTTCGGCGACGAGCGCCTGCAGCCGCAGCCTTTCCACGGCCGGCGCCTTGCCCGCTTCGATCCGCTCTTCCCCGGTGCGCAGCACCTGTTCGGCCAGTCGAAGTTGCTGCCCGGCCAGGGCGAGCCGCTCCTGGGCAGCCAGCAGTGCGGCGAAGCGACCGGCCGTCTCGGCCAGCGCAGCGGCCCGGGCAGCCTCGAAGTCCCTGTCGGCGACGGTTCGTTCCAGATCGCCGGCCTGGCGGCGCAGGCGGCGCTTCCCCCCCAGCTCGACGAGCTGGCTGAGCCGGACGGTGGTTTCGGCGCTGTCGAAGCCGGAGTAGTCGCCGCTCCCGGCCACATTCTCCACTTCGACGGAAAGCTCCGGGTTGGGGCGCAGTCCGGCCTGAAGAGCTTCGGCCTTTCCGGCCTGGATCTCTTTGGAAAAGGCCGCCAGTACCGGGCTGCCGGTCAGTGTCCTCGTGTATGACTCGTCGAGCGTCAGCGGTGCTGAAGCGGCGGCGCTATCTTCCTGAACCGCGGTCCGCACCGAGGGGACAATCTCAGCCCCCCAAGCGGGAACCAGCAGGATCGAAAATCCGAAGCCGACGACGGCACCGAAAGCAACCAAGGCCTTAAAGGGCATGGTTTTACCTCCGTGCAATAATCTTTTGGAATTTAGAAATGGACGTTTCCCGGGAAGACCGTGGAGGTCCCGGAACGCTAGGATAGACTGCGGGGGGAGGGTATCAAATCAGAAGAACGATGGTGCGGTGGGAACGGATCGATGGGGCAATGCGGGGTGGCGGTTGAGGGTGAAGACTGGTCGTCAGAACCCGTACGAAGGCGGGAACCGACGGAGTCTGAATAATGGCGGGCAGGGGAAGCTGGTCGGACAGCTCCTGGGTGTCCCTTTGCCGGGTCGGTCCGGCATCGACAGAGGCCTGCAGGTCAAGACAAGGCCCGCAGTGCTCGTCCTCGGAGGACATGTGGGAGGACAGGTCGGAAGACTGTTCCGAATGGTGGTCATGGGACCGCTTCTCCGGAGCAGGCCCGCAACTGTCCCCGGCCGCATACTCCAGGGCGGTATGGCCGTCCTCACCGATACACCAGACATAGCTCATAGCCACGCTTTGTCCGGCGAGCATGAGAATCAGCAGGCTAACGAGGGAAACAACATGTCGAGACCGATGCAATCTCATAGGTTTTAATGATATCCGAACGTGGAGTCAAATTGCAAGGGGGTCTGATACATGATGACCCGGACCGATCGAATCACTCCCTGAAGACAAGGGTTCAATGACCGCCTCGAGAAGAACCCTTGCGGCGATCAGGGGTGGGAGCAGTTGCACCGGTGCTGGCCGGGGTCGCACGGATGACCAATCCCGCCCTGGAGTCCGTGCCCGAAACGGCCGCATCCGGCGATGGCAAGAATCGACCCGAAAACGAGGGAAGCCAGGACCACAAACAGAAACTTCTTCATCGCACCGCCGAACGCTTCACTTTTTACGGAAATCCGGGCAGAGAGGCCCTTGACAGCTGCCCGCCCCTGGATTATAAAAACACTTGAATACTTATTAACATATTGAGAGGTGGCATGTCAACAGATATTTGCCTGGTCGATTTCGTCGATGAGAAACGGGTTGGAACCGCCAGGGAAGGGATGTCCCCGGAGAGCACATTGAGGGATCTGTCCGATATCTTCAAGGTCCTGGGCGACTTTACGCGGGTCCGCATTCTTCAGGCCCTCTCCCTGGCGGAGTTATGCGTCTGCGACCTGTCGGCCTTGCTGGAAAGCACCTCTTCGGCCGTTTCTCACCAGTTGCGCCTCTTGCGTGCCGCCAAGCTGGTCAGGTACCGCAAAGAGGGAAAGATGGTCTACTATTCACTGAACGATGAAAACATCCGCTCCCTTCTCGCCGAGGGGTTGCGGCATGTTGAAGAAGGACCCGTCCCCCGATGAACGCGGCACTCGGGATATTGACCGAATGCTGGGGGATTCTCGCTGAATCGGCCCCCTATGTCCTGTTCGGTTTTCTGGCCGCGGGCCTGCTGAGGGGCCTGATCCCGGATGACCTGGTCGCCCGCCACCTCGGGGCGAACAACACACGGTCGGTGATCAAGGCCTCCCTGCTCGGCATTCCCCTCCCCCTCTGCTCCTGCGGGGTTATCCCGGCGGCGGTGGGACTGCGCAAGCAGGGTGCGAGCAAGGGCGCATCGATGGCCTTTCTGGTCTCCACGCCAGAATCGGGGGTCGATTCGATCGCCATCACCTACGCCCTGCTCGACCCGGTCATGACGATCGTGCGGCCGCTGGCGGCGTTCTTCACCGCCACAGCGACTGGCCTGCTTATCAACCGCCTGCCGGACGAGGCGCCCGTCGGGAAGAATCTCACTCCGGCCCCCTCCGGTTGCGGCTGACCGGGGAAAAAAGGCGGGAGTTGCTCGCCCCTTCCGACAACCCCTCCCCTGGCCACCCGCCTGCGGGATGGACTGCGCTACGCCTTCGGTGACCTGCTGGGGGACATCGGCAGCTGGTTGCTGCTCGGCATTGCCATTGCGGGGCTGATTTCCTATTTCGTGCCGGAAGACTTCTTCGGCCGCTACCTGGCGGGAGAGTTCAGCTCCCTGCTCATCATGCTGGTGGTCGGGATCCCCCTCTATATCTGCGCCAGCGCCTCCACCCCGGTCGCCGCGGCCCTGGTCCTGAAGGGGATCTCGCCCGGGGCCGCCCTGGTCTTCCTCCTGGCCGGGCCTGCGACCAACGCCGCAACGGTCACCATCGTCGGAAAATTCTGGGGCCGGAGGGCCACCGGCGTCTATCTGTTCGCAATCGCCGCCTGCTCGCTGCTGTTGGGCTGGCTGACCAACCGGCTCTACGGATGGGCCGGGTGGGAGATTACTGACTGGGTGCAGCGCCCCGTGGCAACCGAAGAGCCCCTTCTTGCGACCGCCGCAGCGGTGGTGCTCCTGCTGCTGATTGTCCGCAGCCGGATATCCCTTGGGAAAAAGTGAGCGTTTTGATATTTGGCTCCCCACCTTGGACGCTATTAGAACTCAAACTGCGCCATCGAAGAACGACATGTGAGGTGAAACGGCAATATCGGGGCCTTCTCCAGGATCTGCTCAAAAAAATGCGCCCCCCTGGGGACACCCATATTTTGTGTGGTTTGGCTCGCCCCTCCTGGACGCTACCAGGATTCAACACGCACCCCCTGAAAAAGGACAGCCACCATTCGACCCCCTCCACGATGCGCATGTCTCTTACGGCCCCGTCTCCGAGAGCGGCCAGGGGCCGTTGGCAGGCAGCGCGTGGTGCACTTTGAACTAGAATCTACCACTCTCGAAGAAGAGTTGAATATACTGTCCCCGGAACTCTCCCGGAACTCTCGTGTCACCGGAACTCCCGCGAAAAAACACCAACATCTCAAGGAGTCTCTCCCCCCCATGATCAAGAATGTCCTCGCCCGAAGCCGCTACCTCATCCTCATTGCCGTCGCCGGCGCCTTTCTCGCGGCTACCGCCCTGCTAATCTACGGCGGCATCGAAGTCATCATCCTGATCAAGCAGACGGTCTCCTACGGCGAAGTCTCGCAGAAGGGGGCGAAGGCTCTGGCGCTGGCCTTCATCGAGATGGTCGACCTCTTTTTGCTCGGCACTGTCTTCTACATTGTCGCCCTCGGCCTTTATGAGCTCTTCATTGACGACACCCTGACCCTGCCGCACTGGCTGGAGATCCACGACCTGGACGGGCTGAAGAACAAGCTTGTCGGGGTGGTGATCGTCGTGCTGGCGGTCACCTTTCTCGGCCAGGTGGTAACCTGGGACGGCGTGCGCGACCTCTTCGGCTTTGGTGCCGGCATCGCCATGGTCATCGCGGCGCTAACCTGGTTTCTAGGCAGCAAGGGGAAGAAAGGGGGAGGGGCCGGCCAAGCCGGCGGCTGAACCAGTCAAAGGCGAATTCCGGGGACATAATACTCATTTTAAATTTCACCGGCAAGGCACCATCGCTTGGCCTGCGCGAGACATATTAGAATAGGTATTGCGCCTCTGGGATTCCGCAACAACCTGCCTGCCCCCTCCAAACCCAAATCCCGCTTCAAAGCAGCTTAGCTGCAACCTCCCCCTCCCCTCCACCCGTCCAGGCTCCGCCCCGCCATCCACACCCGCCCACCATGGCCTACCGCCCATGGTGCCTTGCAGACTGACCGACTCCCCCATCTCGGGCGTCAACACCGGAATCTGCCGGGCGTTGCCCAGCGCGACGATCCGGTCGAAGGGGGCCCGCCAGGTGTGCATGGCGAGATCGAAGGTGCCGTTGCGATGTCCCATGTCCAGGTTTGACCCGATGCGTTTTCATAGGTTCAGCGGAGACTTTTGGAGTGCTTAGGCGATTCAATGACTTGTGCTATGATTCGCCGGATCATTAGTGCCCACCTGGACTTTCCGGATGGGCACCAATGCAGGTTCTAATAAAAAAATCCGGATGGAGTGCTTCAATTGAGCGGAAAACGAATTTTCATTACGGGTATAGCAGGTTTTTTAGGGAGTCATATTGCGGACAGGTGTCTGGCTGAAGGGTACGGAGTTTCGGGATGTGACAACCTGACGGGTGGCTACCTTGACAATGTTCCGAGTGGCGCTGGGTTTCATCAAATCGACTGCAATGATTTTGCGCCACTGGCCGGTTTGATGAAAGACGTCGATATTGTCTACCATTGCGCTGCCACAGCCTATGAAGGCCTCTCCGTATTCAGCCCACATCTGGTCACCCGGAACGTTGTAACGGCGACCAGTGGAGTTGTTTCCGCTGCAGCGGCCGGAGGAGTCAAGCGCTTCGTTCTCTGTTCGTCCATGGCCAGGTACGGCACAAATGAGGTTCCGTTTACCGAGGATATGGTGCCGGCTCCTCAGGATCCCTACNTACGGCATCGCCAAATGGAGTGCGGAACGGCTGCTTGCCAATATTGCCGAAACCCACGGTATGGAGTGGGTGGTGGCGGTTCCTCACAATATCATCGGGGCTCGGCAGCGGTACGACGATCCTTATCGCAACGTGGCCGCTATTTTCATCAACCTGATGTTGCAAGGACGTCAACCCTATATATACGGGGACGGCAATCAGAGACGCTGCTTCAGTTTTGTCTCCGATGTGGTGGATCCGCTTCTGCGTATGGCCACAGACGACCGCTGTGTCCAGGAGGTTATCAATATCGGTCCCGACGATGAGTTTGTTACCATTAACGAGCTTGCAGCCACTATCGCCCGGCTACTCGATTTTGATCTGAAGCCGAACCGGATCGATGGACGCCCCCAGGAGGTTTACTTTGCTAACTGCTGCGCCGACAAAGCCCGGCGACTACTTGCTTACCAGCCGAAGGTGAAACTCGAAGAGGGATTGGCCGTTATGATCAACTGGATAAAATCTCGCGGACCCCGCCCTTTTTTACACAATGTGGAGTTGGAGATAGACGGGCCGCTCGCGCCGAAGACGTGGTCGAAGAAGATCCTGTGATGCTCGATAACGAAACGGATAGCGGGGGGCTCGCACAAGAGGCCGCCGATCTTTTGGCGGAGGCCACGGCATTGGAGGGAAGGCTGCATCTGCCCGGAGTGCGCGATGACTATCGAGCTCGGCTGGAGCATGTTGTTTTGGTGGGCAACATGGAGGAAAGCCGAGAGGTTGCGTTGCTCCAATGGGTGTTGCTGCGGGCTCAGGCGGCTCGGGCAGAGGATGCGCGCTATGGTGCCGGGCAACTCTCTCGCGGATCTCAGCGGGCGCCCACATTGGAAGATTGCGAAGATGGCTGGCAGCGAGTAGAGCAGATCGCTTGCAATGCAGAAGATGCGGCATTGGAGGCCGCACGTTTTGCCCAGCTACTTAATACGGCCAAAGCGAGAGCGATTGCCCGCAGAGCTGAAGTTGCCGGAAAAGCCGCCAGGAAAATCGTCATAGAGCGGAACCGCGCGTACACTTTCCATGCCGATCCCGGCTTTTCCTTTGGCGAAGGCTGGTACCTGGCTGCTGCGGCACTGTTTGCCGGCGTTCCCATCCAGATCAGACCTGGCGCTGCCCGGGAATTGCAGGCCAAACGATTCCTTTTCGATGCCGGGTTAGAAGGATCCCTTCGCCCATATCGGTCTCGTCCGGCGAGTCCCAAGCATCTGACTCATATCATCGCCGGGGCTTTTCACGCCGACGCGCCAGGAGCACAGTGCACCCTTCGCACAGCGTTCCTCGGAGACGAATCGCCATCGGCTTCCTTAAGATCATGGATCGATGGCAATGTGGGCGGGAATCCAGAGCAGAAAGTACTGCTTTGGGTACGAACGGGTGACCACGATGCCCTGCGCAATACCTGTTTCGATGAGTTGCGTCAGCTTTCTGAACTGGTATTGAATGCCGGGCTCACACCCATCTTTTTCGGCGATGCTGTTCCTCTAGAGCTTGTTCCGACAAGCGGAGTAGACCTGACCCTTTGCTGGAAAGAGCCGCTCTTCCAGGGGCCGGACATGCGCCGAGCTCAACTGCAACTGTTTGAAGAGTTGAGATACCGCCACGGCCTGGTGGGCCAGATTGGCGTTACCACTGCCGGCATGGACGGACCGGCGCTTATGGGATTGCCCACCCTTTATCTCACACAGGAACGCAACGTCCGACTGGGCAAGTGGGTGGGAGCCGTTCCGGGATATCAAGAAGTCGTGCGGGAGCGGGGCTATTTCGAAATCATTCGCACCGCCCTGCATCAGTGGCAGCAGTGACCCCCGGCAGCGGCATCGAAATATGGGGACATAATACCTATTTATTTTTGGAAATAGGTATTATGTCCCCATATTTTTTATTTAGGAACTTATTATGGCCGATCTGCCAATACAAAGGAGAGCCTAAGAATACAATGGGTCGACCGGAGTGCCCACCCACCAGGCCGGCCAATAATTCCCCAAATACAATAGGTTCAACTGTGGTATCCTCGGGCTGAGGCAGACCCATGGATGTTTTACACTGCAGAGATTGAGGCAAGAACAACTCGTGAGGCTGCTTCTCAATAACGGACATATGGTTTTTGCCATTCAAATTGATCGACAGGAGAAAAGCCTGTTTCTCACGTTGATCTGAATTTTCACGGATACCCGATGAAGTTTTTTTCGAGCCAGTTGATGTCTCTCCTTTTCCCGGCACGCGCCCGCCCCAATATCCGGGCGCTGATAAGCTATTCGCTCCTTCTGGTGGCGACCGTGGCGCTCTTTGCCGTCGGCTTTCACCTGATCATGTACCACGTCGAGGGGCAGGAGCACTCCTGGGTCACGGGAGTTTACTGGGCCCTCACGGTCATGACGACTCTCGGCTTCGGCGACATCACCTTCCACAGTGATGTGGGTCGCCTGTTCAGTATCGTGGTTCTGCTGACGGGCGTCGTACTGCTGCTGATCGTGTTGCCATTCGTATTCATCCGCTTCTTCTACGCCCCCTGGATGGAATCCCGCATGCGGTTTCATGCGCCCAGGGCCGTCCCCCCCGGCACCCGAGACCATGTCATCCTGTGCGGCCTGGACAGTCTTGCCACGGCGTTGCGAGCACGGTTGCAACTTCACAACATCCCCCACTTCGTGATCGAACCGGACCCGGTCAAGGCTGCGCAACGACAAATCGACGGTGTTCCGGTGGTTACCGGACGCGTAGAGGATCGGGCAACCTACGAGGCGTTGCAGGTGGAGCACGCGCGGATGGTGGTCGCCAACTGCAGCGACACCATCAACACCAATATCACCCTGACGATCCGGGATCTTTCTCCGCACGTGCCCATCGCAGCGGTGGCGGAACACGAGCGGTCCATCGACCTGCTGGAACTGACCGGCAGCAATCACGTCCTGCCCCTCAAGCTCCAGCTGGGGGAGCACCTTGCCAATCGTGTCAACGCCGGACATCTCCACTGCCACGTGGTCGGACGACTGGGGGATCTTCTGATCGCGGAGTTTCCGGTGCACAACACCCCGCTGGTCGGCCGTCCCTTGAGGGATGTGCAATTGAGGGAGAGCTTCGGCTTGAATGTGGTGGCGGTGTGGGAACGGGGGCGCATGGTCCCGGTTACCCCTGATACCCTCCTGGTCGACGGAAGCTTTCCGGTGGTGATGGGAACGGAAGAACAGATCACCGAACTCGACACGTACCTGGTGATCTACAACACCAATTTCAACCCGGTGCTCGTGGTCGGTGGCGGCAAGGTCGGCTGCGCCACCACCCAGACCCTCCGGAGCCGTGGCGTGACCGTGCATATGATCGAGCGCGAGGAGTCTCTGCGGAATGCCCTTGAAGGGGTCGCCGACAAGCTGTTCATCGGCAACGCGGCTGACCGGGAGCTGCTCATGGGTGCGGGCTTGGCTGATGCCCCCAGTGTGCTGCTCACCACCAATGATGACGCCATGAATATCTACCTGGCGGTGTATTACCGCCGCCTGAATCCGAAACTCCGGGTGATCAGCCGCATCACTCACGAGCGTAACATAGAAGCGATCCACCGGGCCGGTGCCGACTTTGTGCTGAGCTACCCGTCCCTGGGAGCCGAGGCCGTTATGTCGCTGTTGCAGCGTCGAGAGTCCGTGATCCTGGGTGAGGGCTTCGACCTCTTTTATGTCCCCACGCCTGCGCCCCTGGCCGGGCAGTCCCTGGCCAGCAGCCATATCCGGTCGCGGACCGGCCTCAACGTGCTGGCGTTGCGCCTGCCCGATGGCGGAGTCGTCCCGGTGACAGCTTCGACGGTTCTTGAACCGGATTGCGAGTTGGTGATGTTGGGAAGCGAATCACAGCGCCAGAGTTTCACTGAAGAATTCAGATGATGACCAGCCAAAAACCTGGATGGACAGCGCCGCAATAACAGGACTTGAGCCCTTGACCTGTTGTTTGTGTTGGCTGCGACAGTAACTAAGGCATCGGGGGCTTTTACAGTTTGACAATTATGGAAGAAAAGAACGGGAATTCCGGGGTCAGTTTACTCAATACAAAAGGCGACCAATTGGCCGCCTCTACTGTTGCACATAAGCAGAAAAAGGGGGGACAGGCTGCTTGACCGAACAAGGGAGTCGAAGGGGGTCTACCATCAGATTTTGTAGATGGCGGCCCCCCCCCCGATGCGCGACATCTCCAGCCTGCGGCAGGCGGAGGTTGGCGGGAGGAGATAGGACTGCGCGGGGAGGAAAACCGGTCACTCAAGCAACCTGGAAAGCAATTCGACCCCCTGCGGAATCTCGTCCATGGGAACGCCCCCGAAGCCGATCAGCAACTTGTCATGTTCCTTTCTGCCGTCGGCATAAAAATCCGAAAAGGGCAGCAATCTGCAACCATGCTCCCTTGCCCTTTCAACAAACTCCGCTTCCCCTGAAATGCTATCGATCAGTTCCAGAACGATATGAAGGCCCGCACCCTGGCCGATGGCTTTTGCCCTGTCCCCGAAACGACGCTCGATGGCGTGGAGCATCAGGTCGTGTTTCTTCTTATAGAATATCCGCGCACGTCGCAGGTGCTGCTCCCAGTGGCCCCGCTCCATGAAGGCGATCATGGCCCGCTGGATCAGAAGAGGAACGGGAGAAAGGTAGTTCCTGAACTTTTTCCTATAGGCATCGGCCAGCACGGGGGGAAGGACCATGTAGCTCAAACGCAATGCCGGCGAGAGAACCTTGGAGAACGTCCCCTGATAAATGACATGCCCTTGCGGACTCAGCCCCTGCAGCGACGATATGGGCCTGCCGACATAGCGAAGTTCGCTGTCGTAGTCGTCTTCGATGATCAGCCCGCCCCCCTTTTCCGACCAGGAAAGGAGCTTCAGGCGATTGGCCACGGGCATCACGTGGCCGAGGGGCATCTGGTGTGACGGGGTGATGTAGACGACACTGCAGTCGGTTGCCAGCAGTTTATTCGTATCCAGCCCCTCCGGGCCGACGTCTACCGGCGTGATCTTGAATCCGAGGTTGCGGAAAACGTCCCGGGGCAGATGGTAGCCTGGGTTCTCGACGGCGACCGAGTCATGACTTCCCCTAATGAGTTGGGCGACGATTTCCAGGTTTTGCTGCAAGCCTGAACTGACCACGATTTGCTCCGGCCGGCAGAGCACTCCGCGGGAGCGCTCCAGGTACAACTGGATGTTGCAGCGCAATCCCCATTCACCCTGAGGCTCGCTGTACTGAGAATGGTCCTCGGCACTTGCCCGAAGACTCTCCAGGATGCATTTGCGCCACAGAGCCGCCGGGAACGATTCCGGGTCGAGCCTTGCCGGGTGGAAGTCATACCGGTAGTTTTCCGCTAGCTTCGGGTGCAGGTCCAGTTCGGTTTTTTTGCCCTGGGCCGATGTCGTGACGCCCTGTTCGATGTCCGAAACGAAATAGCCGCTGCGCGACCGGCTGTAGAGATACCCCTCCGCGCACAACTCCTGGTAGGCGCCCTCGACCGTATTGCGGCTGACGGCAAGCTCGTTCGCCAGGTCGCGAATCGAAGGCAGCTTGAAATGGGCCGACAGATTCCCCGAAAGGATTTGGTCGCGAATCTGCTCGAAGAGCTGACGGTAAAGCGGGCTGCTGTCCTCGTTGTTCAGTGTAAACATCGTCTCCCCCCGCCGCGACCTCTGAGGACAGAGGGGGGCGAGCGAAAGCGTCCCTCTTCGGGCTGCCCCCCCTTTCCCCTTTCTGCCCCCACGATTTTTTCTATAATTGTACCTTCCCGTAGGGCCAGGCAACAATTATTCTTTCCATACGCGAAAGGGAGAAGGGAACTGCCCCGCCATCACCCATCAGGTGCAGCACCCAGAGCCAGACACCGAACAGAAGGAAGACAGGAGGTCGCAATGGTCCCGGAAAAACTGCTCGAAATTCTCAAAAAAGATGGCGTCGTCGCCATGGCCACCCTCGGCAAAGACGGTCCGCACATGGTCAACACCTGGAACAGCTACATCCAGATCTCACCTGAAGGGCGGTTCCTGATTCCCGCAGGCTACATGCACAAGACGGAAGAAAACATCCGCCACAACCCCGAAGTGCTGATCACCCTGGGGAGCAGCAAGGTGGAAGGGCTCCACGGGGCGGGAGCCGGTTTTCTCATCAAGGGGAAAGCGGCTTTTGTCACCTCCGGCCCCGATTATGACGTCATGAAAAAACGATTCAGCTGGCTGCGGGCAACGCTCTCCGTCACCATCGATTCCGTCACCCAGACCTGGTGAGGTTCTCTCGCAGCATTTCACCCATTGCGGGATTCCCCGCGACAAGGAGTGTATTCATGGCCATCAAGGAAAAGGTTCTGGAGATCATGCGTGAAGAAGGGCAGCCCCTCAACGCTGGAAAGATCGCCGAACTCGGAAGCCTCGACCGCAAGGAGGTCGACAAGGCGATGGCGCAACTGAAAAAGGAGAGCAAAATCGTCTCCCCCAAGCGCTGCTACTGGACGCCGGCGTAAGCAAAGAGTGCGACCGATGCCGATTGGGCGGCCTGGCCTGACCCTGCCGACTGAGGTCAGGAGTAGTCTTTGAGCTTGATGAATTCCGTGTCCAGAACGGTCGCCTCCAGGGCGAGTTTCAACGCCCTGTCGGTGTTGCTGTTTGGGACCGGGGATCCGGATACGCCTAATACTTTCATGGCCATCTCCATGTCTTCTTGAGGTTGTCCCTCTTGTGCGCTCCGGGGATCGCACTGGAGGAACATCGTTAGCGTCGCTCGACCTGCTTCCTCACGAAAGGAGCAATCCAGTTGATCATCAGCGGCACGAGGACCAAAGTCGCGATTAAGGGGCTGTCCTAGACAACTGAAAATTGTCTAGGACAGCAGTATGCGAAAAAGTCGTCTGAGTCAGGCCAAGCAAGAACGGCTCATCGAACACTTTGTTTCGGGCTCTACGGCCCGTACGGCAGCCAATATATGTTTGTAAGTCACTGTGATTTATTGTGGATGTTAAGGCAAGTTGACGGTCAAAGGGTCAACAGGGAAAAACTGATTCGTAAATTTACGAATCATGGCCTTTCGAGCTTATTGCCTTACTTTAAAGGCATAAACTCCCTTTTTGAGAATTCGTGCGATAAACTTGGGGTGGTGGAAAACGTTGTCAAATCGTTGGAAGCAAGAGCCCATCACCCATTGGGAATGACCGACCAGTGCCTGGAAAATTTTTCTTATCTCGATTTAGAAAACCATTTTTGCCCAACATTACTTCGATCGTTGGAATGCGAAAACCTTTCTTCGCTACAAAAAGGCAGCAGGGTTCTTGTAAGGCTGTGCAGCGGAGCCAGTTACGTTAAGCCTGGAAGCGAGGGGTTTGTCACAGAAAAGCTGAATGGGGCGTCAAGAGTTAGATTCTATTCCACTGCTGGACGTTACGGCGCGGATGTACTTTCAATGGAAGTTCCCGATGAAGAACTCCAGGTCTTGACCTTGGAAAACCTTCTGGACCGGCATCAAAGCATCGACGGCATTGCTCAATACTTTTTTTGCGATTCCATGCTGCGGGCCATGAGATCGAATATCGACTCCTCCGTCTATTCCTTTGCTGCGAATACCGGGGTTCAATTCCTGATCGATGAGGGCTTTATAAAAGAAGTTTCCGGTGAACTTATCGGTGTGCCGAGCCGAATTTTTTCCACTTTGGCTCCCAGGCTGGATGAGACCTACAAGGACAGGAACCTGTTCAGTTCACACGACTTGTCATCTCCCCCCTCCGAGAGGAAGCCCCACGTTTTACGTTTAGAGCTAACGACAGGGTGCGATTACAACCGTTGTACGTTCTGCTCTGAATATTCTGAAATGGCACCTGAAAACAAGTCTCTTGACGAGTTCAGGGAACACGTAGACAAGGTCGTTGCCTCGATAGGGTCCGAAAAATCGAGGCTCCAACGGCTGTTCGTCGGCAGCGGAAACTAATTGGGGGTCGACACCGGCCTGCTGCTAGGCGCATTGCACTATGCCGGAGACATCTTCAACCCGCAGAGGGTTTCTCTTTACGGCCGGACCGCCTCGATACTGGAGAAGTCTGTCGACGAACTGAAAGAGCTCAAGGATGCAGGCCTATCCTTGATCTACTGGGGGCTGGAGAGCGGTTCAGATGAAGTATTGCGTTATGTATGTAAGGACTGCACTCGCAATGACATGATTGAGGCTTCAAAGATGTTTGTCGAGGCTGAAATCGAGACCTCCGCCATGTTAATGCCAGGGGTTGGCGGCCTGAGGCTATCAGAAGAGCACGTTGCTGGCACCCTTGAACTGCTAAACAACATTTACCTGAATTACCTGACCCTTCTCTCCATCAATCCTTGTGAGAGTTCGATGTATGCCAGAAACATGAACGCCGAAACAGACAACAGGTCTTTGACCCCTGAGGAGGTGAACGCCCAGGTCTACAAGCTATTAGAAGGTTTGCGCCCCACAGGGCTGCGAATAGGCATGTTTACTGATGAAGTTGATCAGGTGAGCAGCAACACCACGAGATTTAACTACCAGTTCACAGCGTCGAACAAGGAGCTTTTGTTAAGAGATTTCTGGAATCAGTTGCCAGGAGCTTGCTTTTAGGGGGGGGACTCACCCCTTCGGCGCTTATGAATAGAAAAAAGGCGTGGCCCTGATTGGACCACGCCTTTGTATTTGTTGGCTCCCCACTCAAAACTCGAAGGCCAGCTGCGCGGTCACCAGTTCACGCTCCTCCTCCCCTGCCTCGGCGAAGGCGGCCTCGAACTCCCCGTGCAGGAACTCCAGGGAGAGGGAGACGTTCTCCCACGCGCCCCAGGAGGTGCACAGGCCGTACTGCGTCTCCGGCTGCCCGGCGAACTGGTCGCTCCCCTCGTAGCGGGCCGCCACCTCGAGGGTCCCGGAGGGGTACCAGGCGATCTCCAGGTTCCAGGCGGCCGGTTCGTCGCCGGCGCCGTTCCCGTCGGCATCGAGGTCGGCGGCGGCAAAGGCCCCGGTCGCCCCCAGGTACTCGCCGGAGAACTCCAGCTGCCGCCAGGCGGCGACCAGGTAGGCGCTCCAGGCGCCGGTCCGCTCCCCGTAGTCGGCGCCGCCGAGCAGGTCGGCGTCGGTGTCGGCCAGGTCGGACAGGTAGCTGGCGCCCAGTGCGATCCCCTCCAGCGGGGTGACGGCAAGGCTGACGCCCCAGTCGCGGATGTGATCCTCGGCGCCGGCCTTCTCCGCGTCCCCGTTGAAGACAAAGGCGGAAACGGTGAAAAGGTCCCTGCCGTAGCCGGCGAGGAGGGCCGTCTCGCGGGTCTCTCCGAGCTCCAGGGTCAGGGGATCGCTGACGAAGTGGCTGTTATAGACTCCGAAGGGGAGGTACTGGCGCCCGATCCGCCCGGACCAGGGCCCCAGCTCCAGGTTGACCGCCGCCTCGTCCACCTCGAGGTCGGTGGCGTCCTCCTCGAAGAGGAAGATCATGTCGCCGCTGAGGGATTCGGTCAGTTCCAGGCCGAAGCCGAGCTGGGCGGTGGCCAGGACCAGGTCGCTGGCGGCGTCGGAGCCGCCGTCGGCGAAATCGATCCCCTCGGCCGTAGCCTCCACCTCGATGAGACCCGAAAGGGTGATGCGCTCGGTGATCCTGCTCGCCAGCCCGGCGGCCTTCTTCTCGGCCAGGGTGTGGTAGATCTCGGCCTGGGTCGACTCCAGGGCCTGCATCCGACCTTCGAGGGAGTCCCCTTTCGGGTCCTGGGAGGATGCGAAAGCCGGCAGGGAGACGAGAGAAAATGCGAGAACGGCAAAAAGAACATTCAGACGCTGCATGATACGACCTCTTTTAAGGAGAGTAATCTCAGAAGGTTGATTTGCTATGGGACTTATCGGTGTCCGGGGAGAAAATATTTACCCCGGAACTGCGTGAAAATGAAAACTCTTTTCATTTGGTTGACAAAAAAAAGGCCTCTAGTGTTTTCCGCAGGAGCCGCAGCCGTGGCAGCCGCTCCCCTTGGGGAGCTCCTGGTGGCAGCGGGGGCAGTTCTGCCAGTGGGCACCGTCGAGGGCGCAGCGGCAGTTGGGGCACTGGGCGACGTGGGCCGGTTGCACGGTTTTCGCTTTGGCGAACATTTTCAGCACGGGGTCACCTCCTAAAGTACGATCTGGGCGAGGACGCCGCCGACGGTGAAGGCCAGCACCCAGGCGCCGGCCCATATGGCCATGGCCTCTTTCACGCCCCGCTCCTTGAACAGGATCATCAGGGAGGCGATGCAGGGGACGAAGAGGGTGATGACGACGAGGGAGACGACGACCTGCCAGGGCGCCAGGGAAAGCTCGGTCAGGCCGGCGGCGCCGAAGTCGCGGCGCACCATGCCCATGACAAAGGCGGTGGCGGCTTCCTTGGGGAGGGAGAGCCACCCCTCGGTCAGCGGCGCGACGAGATTCTGCCAGGCCTTCAGCCCGCCGGAGATGTGCAGGAGAGAGACGCCGAGGGAGCCGGCGATGAACCAGACGTAGGCCTCCTTCATGAAGAAGAAGGTCCGGACCCCCGTCTTGCGCAGCACGTTGCCGATCCGCGGCAGGCGCATGGGCGGCAGGTCGATGAGCAGAGCCGAACTCTTGCCGGGGATCATCTTGTTCAGCACCGTCCCCAGGATCGCGAGGCAGGCGAAGATGGTCGCCACGTAGGCGAGGGTCAGCTTCATCCCCACCACCGCGAGCATGCCGGCGATGACCCCGATCTGGGCGCTGCAGTGAACGACGAAATTGAGGATCGAGGTGGCGATGGTTCGCTCGCGCTTGGAGCCGAGGATGCGGGTGGTGATGGTGCCGAGCTGGACGCAGCCGAAACCGAGGATCACCGGGATCACCGCCCGGCCGTTGAGGCCGATGGATGTCATCATCCGGTCGACCAGGGTCGCCAGGCGCGGGAGGTAGCCCGAGTCCTCGAGGACCGAGAGGGCCACATAGAAGCCGAGCACCAGGGGCAGCAGCAGGCCGAGAAGGTAGGTCACGGTCATGGTCAGCACCCCGAACTCGCCGATCAGGATCTGCCCGAGGGCCGAGCCCTCCGCCACCCAGCCCCCGGCCAGGCCGCGGATCCAGGGCTCCCAGTAGCCCTGCATGAGGGTCTCTTCGGTCAGGCCGACGACGTCGCCGGCCACCCAGACTCCGATCAACTGATAGCAGCCCCACAGGACCGCCAGCAGGACGGGAATCCCCGTGAGGGGATCGAGGCAGAGACGGCCGATCAGATCGCGCAGGCGGCTCGTTCTCTCGGGACGCGTCACCGCCTGGGCGACGATCTCGTTGGCCCGGTGGCGGCGCAGCAGGTAGACCCGCTCCCGCTCGGCCAGGGGCTCGACGCCGTGGCGCTTTGCCACCGTCCAGTCCCCCTCCAGCACCATCAGGGCCTCGGGTCGGGAGTCGATGCGGTCGAGCAGTTTGTGCACCTCGGCCTCGATCTCGGGATGGGCCTTGCCCGGCCGCGCCAGAGAGATGGCGGAGTAGACCTCGGCCACCCCCTTGCCGTCCACCGCCGTCGTCGGGATAACCGGGACCCCCAGCGCCTCCTGCAGCGCCCCCGCGTCGATCTTGACACCGAGGGCCTCGGCCTCGTCGCAGAAGTTGAGGGCCACCACCGTCGGCAGCCCCATGTCGATGACCTGCAGGGTCAGAAAGAGGTCCCGCTCCAGGTGGGTGGCGTCGACCACGTTGACCACGGTATCGGCCGAGAGGATGACGTCCCGCGCCACCCGCTCCTCGTCGTTGAAAGAGGAAACTCCGTAGACCCCCGGGGTGTCGAAAAGGGCGTCCTCCCCCACCCGGCCGCGGGTGATCTCCACGGTGGTTCCGGGAAAGTTGGAGACGTCGACATACACCCCGCTCCAGGTGCCGAAAAAGATCGACTTTCCCACGTTGGGGTTGCCGACCAGCACGATTTTCTTCTTGTCTTCCACTTCCTGAATGACCGGTGCGCTGCTGCTGTGGCTCATGGCTTAACTCCTGAATAAAACCAGCTGTAAGCGTCAAGCTTAAGGACAGTCGGTTGTGTATTTTGGTTTTACTGAAAGCTGACAGCTTATAGCTTAAAGCTTAAAGCTGCCTTTCAACTGACCTGAACCTGGCGGGCGATCTCGCGGCCAAGGGCGATCTCCTGACCGCCGTAGCGCAGCACGACGGGGCCGAGGGGAAGTTTTGTGTGACAGTGCACCCGGCATCCGGCGGTAATGCCGAAGCGCAGCAGCTGGACGCGCAGGGTTTCATCGGAAATATCGGCGACGGTAGCGGCCTGGCCGCGGCGAAGATCACTCAGACACATGGGGTCCTCCTAGGGTTGATTTTGAAATCCAATGTCAGAATAGTCGAAGCCGGAAGGCCGGGTCAAGGAAAAAATGAAAGTCGTTTTCAATTGCAAGGTGTGGATTCAGTGAAGAAACCGTTCACAGGGGCTTCCGGCTGAGAGCTTGCCCGGCCCCTCAGCCCTCCACCGGGCCCGATGGGTCGGGGCCCGCGTTCAGTTCCACCAGGAATGTGCAGCCGCCTCCGGGGGTCTCCTCCACCCAGGCGGAGCCGCCGTAGGACTGAGCGATCTTGCGCACTGTGGCGAGGCCGACCCCGGTGCCCGGGACACGCTCCTGGCCCGCCCCACGCCGGAAAACCTCGAAGACCTTTTCCCGCTCCGAAGGGGGAAGGCCCGGGCCGTGGTCGCGGACGTGGATCAGGACCGTGTCGCCCCGGTCCTCTCCGCCGACCTCGATGCCCCCCCCCCCGGTTCCCGCGTAGCGCAGGGCGTTGCCGACCAGGTTGCGGAACACCTGGGCCAGGAGGCTGCGGGGCACGTGCAGGAGCGGCAACTGGGCGAGGCTGACGACAACGCCCGTCTCTTCCCCCTTGGCACCGAACTCCCGGAGGACCTCCTCCAGCACCGCTTCCGGGGAGACGGGCTCTGGGGGGATTTCCATGTGGCCGATCCGCGCCAGGTTCAGGAGGTCTTCGATGAGGGTCAGCATCCGGTGCCCCTGGTTCTGGATCTCCCTCAGCAGCTCGCGGGCCTCCTCGTCCAGGCTCTCCCCCCGATCCCCCTCGAGGTACTCGGCATAGCCGATGATGGGGGTCAGGGGGCTGCGCAGGTCGTGGGAGACGGTGTAGACGAAGGCCTCCAGTTCCCGGTTGGCGGCACGCAGTTTCTCCTCGGCCAGTTTCTGGGGGGTGATGTCCTTGGAGATGTGCAGCACCTGCTTCACCTTGCCCGAGGGGCCCCGGATGGGAGCGGTTGAGACCTCCACGTGCCTCCGGCGGCCCTCCTTGTCGAGGTGGACGTGCTCGGCCCGGGCATAGTCCCCCTCTGCCACGGTCTCTCTCAAAGGGCAGTGGTGGTCCGGGGCCGCGCAAGGCTCATTCAGGGCGTGGGTGACGGCGTAGCAGGTTTTGCCCAGCACCTCCCCTTCGCTGAGTCCGTACTCCTCGAGAAAGACCCGGTTGACCCCGAGGATGCGGAAGGTCTCCACGTCGATGATCGACAGGGCGTCGCTCATGCTGTCCAGAACGGTCCTGGAAAACTCGTTGGCCCGGCGCAGCCTCTCCTCCGCCTCCCGGCCTTTCTGCAGGCTCCGCCACTCGCGCAGGGCCCGCTCCACGGTATGGGGCAGGTCGCCGATGGCGCCCGCGCTCTTGACCACGTAGTCGAGGGCACCGGCCTTGATCACCTCCACCGCGGTCTGTTCGTCCCCCTCCCCGGTGAGGACCACCACGCCGAAATCAAAACCTTCGGGGTCGGCCGGAAGGAGTTCGGTCCCCAGGCCGTCGGGCAGGTTCATGTCGATCAGGGCGAGGTCGGGCTTGTCCCTGCTCAGCAAGGCGCGGGCCTCGGCGAGGGTGCCGGCCACGCTCATCCGCCAGTCGCCGCCCCGGGACTCCAGCGCCTCGCGGATGAGGGCCAGGTGGGTCGGCGAGTCCTCGACCACGAGCAGGTGTATGGATTGTCCCTCGTCCATGTCGCCCCTTCCTCTTCGCATCCCCTTTATTAAAGCATAGAACCAGAGGCCCTGCGACACAAGCCCCCGGCCGAAGAGATACTTCCGGCTCGACCGGCGGCCATCGATGGGCTATCATTGGTTTCATGAAATGGCTGATCCTCCTGACCTACCTCGCCGTGCTCGCCGCCCGCCACGGCCTGCGCTGGCTCAACCTGCGGCACCTGGCGCGGCACGGCGCCACCGTCCCCGAGGGCTTCGAGGACGCGGTCCGGCCCGAGGACCTGCAGAAGACCTCCGCCTACACCCTGGCGCGCAGCCGCCTCGGCCTGCTCCAGGGGCTGCTCGGCTCAGCCCTGCTGGTTCTTTTCCTGTTCGGCGGCCTGCTCCCCCACTACGACCGATGGGCCGCGTCGAGCGGCGGGTTCGTCCTCTCCGGCACCCTCTTCCTGCTCGGCCTGCTCCTGATCCAGACCGCCCTCGACATCCCCTTCAGCCTGTACGGGACCTTTTGCATCGAGGCCCGCTTCGGGTTCAACACCACCACCTGGAGACTGTGGCTCTCCGACCTGCTCAAGTCGACCCTCCTCTCCCTGCTGCTGGCCGGCCTGCTCGCGGCCGGGGCCCTGGCCCTCGTCTCGGCCAGCCCGGACCGGTGGTGGCTCTGGGTGTGGGCCCTGTTCGCCGCCGTCACCCTGTTCCTTCTCTACCTCTCCCCGGTCCTCATCGAGCCGCTCTTCTTCAGGTTCGAGCCGGTCCGCAGGGAGGGCCTGGAGGAGGAGATCCGCCGCCTGATGGGACGGGCGGGGCTGAAGGTGAGCAAGGTCCTGCAGGTCGACGCCTCGCGCCGCAGCCGCCACTCCAACGCCTACTTCACCGGCATCGGCCGGGTCAAGCGCATCGTCCTCTTCGACACCCTGCTGGAGCAGATGGAGCCCCCCGAGACCCTGGCCATCCTCGCCCACGAGGTGGGGCATTGGAAGAAAGGGCACATCTGGAAGCGCCTGCTGGCCACCGAGGCGCTCTTTCTGGCCGGCTGCTACGTCGCCTTTCGCCTGCTGCACTGGCCGGGACTGCCGGAGCTGCTCGGCCTCGAGCAGGCCTCCTTCTGCGCGCGCCTTGTGCTCGTGGCCTTCCTCGGCTCCCTGGCCGCCTTCCCCCTGGCACCCCTGAGCAGCTGGCTCTCCAGGCGCGCCGAATGGCAGGCCGACCGCTATGCCGCCGAGCTGACCGGAGAGCCGGAGCACCTGGCATCGGCCCTCGTCCGGCTCTCCCGGGAGAACCTGGCCAACCTGCACCCCCACCCCCTCTACGCCCGCGTCTACTACTCCCATCCGCCGATCGTGGAGCGGGTTCGGGCGCTGCGCCGGCGGAACACGTCCAAGGAGACAGGCCGATGAACGAAGACGCCATGTCCATTCCCCTCTCCCGCCGGGCCCGGGAGGTGACACCCTTCCTGGCCATGGAGGTGATGGAGCGGGCCCAGGCCCTGCAGGCCGAGGTACGGGAGATCATCTACCTGTGCCTGGGGGAGCCCGACTTCCCGACCCCCCGGCCGATCGTGGAAGCGGCGGCCGCCGCCATGAAGGGAGGAGAAACGACCTACACCCACTCCCTGGGGCGCCTCGACCTGCGCCGGGAGATCGCCGCCCACTACCGGCGGCGCTACGAGGTGGAGATCGACCCCGAGCAGATCGTCGTCTCCTCCGGGACCAGCCCCCTGATGCTCCTCCTCTTCGCCGCCCTGCTCGAGGAGGGGGACGAGGTGATCCTCCCCGACCCCTGCTACGCCTGCTACCCTGACGTCGTCCGCTTCGCCGGCGGTCGGCCCGTCCTGCTGGCCACCCGGCAGGAAGACGGCTTCCAGCCCCGGGCCGACGACGTGCGCCGGGCCCTCTCCCCCCGCACCCGGGCCCTGCTGGTCAACTCCCCCTCCAACCCGGCCGGGTCGGTCCTGGCCCCGGCCCGCCTGAAGGAACTGGCCGAGCTGCCGGTGCCCATCGTCTCCGACGAGATCTACCACGGCCTGACCTACGCGGGGGAGGAACGCAGCATCCTGGAGTTCACGGAAAACGCCTTCGTCCTCGGGGGATTCTCCAAGGCCTACGCCATGACCGGTTGGCGCCTCGGCTACCTGGTCGCCCCGCGCTCGTGCGTGCGGACCCTGCAGACCCTGCACCAGAACTTCATGATCAGCGCCAACAGCTTCGTGCAGGTCGCCGGAATCGCCGCCCTGCGCCGTTGCCGGCCCGACGTGGAACGCATGGGCCGGGCCTACGACGAGCGCCGCCGCCACCTGCTGCAGCGCCTTCCGGAACTGGGTCTGAGGGCCGCCGGGACCCCCTCGGGGGCCTTCTACGTCCTGGCCGACGCCCGGCACATCAACCCCGACTCCCGCGCCCTGGCCCTGGAGATCCTCGAGACCACCGGCGTGGCCCTCACGCCGGGGATCGACTTCGGCCCCGGGGCAGAGGGCTACCTGCGCCTCTCCTACGCCAACTCCCTCGAGAACATCGACCGGGCCCTCGACCGCCTCGCCGCCCTGTTCCGGGAACGGGGCTGGGCGTAGAGAGGCGGAGACGATTCCAAACGTCAGGAGCCCCGGTCTTTCGACCGGGGCTCCTGAGTGTCGTACGATCATTCGAAGGGCTCAAGGCCGGGGGCTGCCCCCTTCCCTTCGGCGCATTCTCTTCAGCCCCCCCCCTGCGGCTCCTGCCCGGTGGCCGGAGCGTCTTCCATCTCCACCCAGAAGGTGCAGCCGCCGCCGGGGGTCTCCTCGAGCCAGGCCCGCCCCCCGTAGCAGCGGGCGATCTTCTGAATCGTGGCCAGCCCGACCCCGGTCCCCTGGACCTTCTTCCCCTCCGTCCCCCGGAAAAAGACCTCGAAGACCCGCTCGCGCTCTCCTGCGGGGATGCCCGGGCCGTGGTCCCGCACGAAAAAGCGCACCATCGCCCCCGTCCGCTCCCCCCCCACTTCGAGCGAGGCGCCCTCCGCCCCCGCGTAGCGGACCGCGTTGCCGATCAGGTTGTCGAACACCTGGGCCAGCAGGGTCTTCGGCACCCTCAGGCCGGGCAGGGAATGTCTCTCGACGGCGACGCCGGCCTCGGCAAGGAGGCTCCCCATGCCGACCAGGACCTCCGCCACCACCGCGCCAAGGTCGACCGGTTCGGCCGGCCGCTGCACGTGTCCCACCTTGGCCAGGACCAGAAGGTCCTCCATCAGCGCCAGCATCCTGCGGCCCTGGTTCTCGATCTCGGCCAGGCAGTCGAGGGACTGCTCGTCCAGGCGGTCCCGGCAGGTCTCCTGAAGGACCTCGGCATAGCCGATGATCGGCGTCAAGGGGGTGCGCAGGTCGTGGGAGACGGTGTAGACGAAGGCGTCCAGCTCCCGGTTCGCCTCGACCAACGCCTCTTCGGCCCGCTTGCGTTCTGTGAAATCCTCGAAGGTGCCGAGGACCCCGACCACCCGCCCTTCGCCGTCATGCAGGGGGACCTTGCTCGTGTCGAGCCAGGCCTGCTTGCCGCTCGCCTGAAGCTGCGGCTCGATGATATGCAGCTCCGGCGCGTCCGACTCCATCACCCGGCGGTCGCACTCCCGGAAAAAATCGGCTTCCTCCCGCCTCCAGGGGAGGTCGTAGTCGGTCTTGCCGACCAGGTCCTGAGGCGCCTCCACCCCCGCGGCCCGGGCGAAGTTGCGGTTGCCGCCGAGATAGACCGAGTCGCGGTCTTTCCAGAAGACGCGCTGGGGGATGTAGTCGAGGACCAACTGCAGCATCTGCTTCGACTCCCGGATCTGGTCCTGGACCCGCTTGGACTCGGTGATGTCCTGCACCAGGCCGACGTAATAGAGGGGCAACCCGTCGGCGCCCGGCACCGCGGCCACCGAGACGTGGCCCCACACGGTGCTGCCGTCCCTGCGCAAAAAGCTCTTCTGGTAATCGATCGCCCGGCTTTGGCCGCTGCCGAGAACCCGGTAGTTTTCCGCGGTTTTTTCCTGATCGTCGGGATGGGTGATGTCCGGGACCCGGAGGGACAGCAGATCCTCCCGGGAATAACCGATGAAACGGCAAAAGGCCTCGTTCGCCTCCAGAAACCGGCCCTCGGTTGAGAGGGTGACCATCCCCGCGGCAGCGTTGTTGAAGACGGTGCGAAACCTCTCCTCGCTGAGCCGAAGCGCCTCCTCGGTCTCCTTGCGCTCGGTGATGTCCTGCACGTTGGCGGCAAAGTAACTCAGGGCCCCGTCCGTGCCGAACACCCCCGCCACCGTGGCACGGCCCCAGGTTACCGAGCCGTCCTTGCACAGATAGCGCTTCTCATAGTCGACGACCCGGCGGCGGTCCGCCCGGATCTCGTCGTAGAGGCGCCGCGTCTCCTCCCGGTCGTCGGGGTGGGTCACCTCGAGAATATTCTTTTCCAGCGCCTCGGGCTCACTGTAGCCGGAGAGACGGCAAAAGGTCGGGTTGACCCGCAGCGCCCTCCCCTCCGGGCTGATGATGGCCATGCCGGAGGCGGCCGACTCGAAGAAGGAGCGAAACCTCTCCTCGCTCTGCCGCAACGCCTCCTCGGCCCGCCTGCGCTCGGTGACCTGGGTCCATTCGCGCAGGGCCCTCTCGACGACGTGGGGCATCTCGGCCAGGGAGGCGGGGGTCTTGACGACGTAATCGAGGGCTCCGGCCTTGATCGCCTCCACGGCCACCCCCTCGTCGCCGTGGCCGGTCATGATCACGACGGGAAAGGCGCCCTCCTCCCCCTCCGGGGGAAGAAGCTCGGTGCCCTGGCCGTCGGGCAGGCACAGATCGACGATCGCCAGGTCGGGCGTGAACCCGCCCAGGACGGAGCGGGCTTCGGCCAGGCTGCGGGCGACCCGCACCGCCACCCGGCCCCCGGGAGATTCCAGGGCCTGGGACAGCAGGGCGGCATGAGTTTCCGAATCCTCAACCAGGAGAACCTGAACCGTTCTCCCCATCAACACATCCTGCGGGGCAAAAACATCTCTTTCCCCTCCCATTTCATCACCAATACAATCCCCTCTCCATCATATTTCCAGAGAGAAACACTTGAAATTGGGGCAATATAATAAATTTTCCCACGAAAGGGAACCCTTTTCCGCTTCCCCCCCGGCCGGGGAGAAAGGACCTTCAAAGGAATCCGGGGAGTCGGGACAGGCCTGCTTGAGTTCCAGCGGGGCGGACCTGTCACCCGGTCACGCTGACCTGCAGGTGCCGGCCCAGCCTGCAGAAGGACTCCAGCCAGCGTCTCGCCGCCGCATCGCCCTCTGCGCCGGCCCGCTTCATCTTCGGCCGGAGTCGGCGCTGGATGGCGCAATACATGTTCTGGGCCTTCCACAGGTTGGGCCGCAGGTCGAGGGGCTGCAGCAGGGCCAGCAGTCCATCGATGGTCAGAAGAAGCTCGAGATCTTCCGGGGAGGCGGCGAGGCGGTCCATGAGGGACTCGATCCTCCGGCCGGCGGCGAAAGCGAGGGTCGGGCGATCGAGGGAGACCTCGAGGTTCTCCACCTCCTCGACCAGGGCCCGGAACTCTCCCGGGTCGTAATCGTCCCGGTCGAGAGATGTCTGCAGCCGGGAGTTGAGCACCACTTGGACGGGGGCCGCCAGGGGGGCGGGAAGGGGCATTCCCACCTCCCGCAGGAAATTGATCAGGGCGAAGTGCTTGTCGTAGATGTCCCGAAAGGAGATCCCGATATCCTCCAGGGTCTGTTCCATGACCTGGTTCAGGATCTTGCGCTGGTCGTCCCTGAAAAGATGCCAGAGGGTGTAGTTGTGGGAGCCGAAATGGCGGTCCATGAGGCGGATGACCCCGGGCAGGTCGCTTCTCTGGAAAGCCCCGCGAACCTCCCTGCCCATGGCGGCAAAGGCTTCCTCTCCCTGGAATTCCCGAACTCCGGCGTTGAGGTTGTGTTCCCCGAAATGAACCACCGCGAAGGTGAATTCCCCCTCGTTGCCGGTGATCTCCGAGCGGATGCGGGTGCGGCCGATGCCGAGGCACATCCGCCCGGCGGGAATCCGTTCGAAGATCTGATTTTCCGCCCGGTAGCAGTAAACCCTCTCGGCCGGGCGATGCCCGTCGAAGACCGAGGCGATGGCATGGTGGGCGGCCACCCGGATCAGATCGAGGCGGGTCGGCTTGACCTGCCCGGCATAGAGGCGGGCGGCGTTGCCCCACTTGGCCACGTTGCTGGGGACCGCCTCAAGACGGCGGAGAAACTCCTCCTCCAGGGCCTCGCCGCAGGCTTCTTCGGCCAGTTGCAGGACCCGGGCGGCATAGGCGAGGATCTGGGTCGTCTCGATCCCGGAGACCTCGTCGAAGAACCAGCCGCAGCTGGTATACATGAGCATGGCCTGGCGCTGCATCTCGAGCAGGCGCAGGGCCTTGATCCGTTCCTCCCGGGTCAGCTCCCGGCCGGCCTGGCGGCGCAGAAAGGCCTCGACGTTGGCCGGGGAGCGGTCGAGGGCGACCTCGATGTAGGCGTCCCTGGCTGCCCAGGGATCCCCCGCCAGGGAGGCCATCTCCCTCTCGAAGGCCGGAGCGACCCGGTCGCGCAGCCAGTCGAGGGCGGAGCGCAGCGGCCCCCGCCAGACCTGGGTCCAGCCCCGTTCGCCGCCGATGCTGCAGCCGCAGTCGCTGCGCCAGCGCTCCACCCCGTGGGCGCAGCTCCAGGAGGTGTTCTCGGCGATCTCCACCTCGTGGGTGGGGGGGTGCTTCTCCAGGTACTCCCCGTAGATGGTGATGGCCGCCAGGTCGTTCTTCTCCAGGTAGTCGAGGCAGTAGGTCAGGGCCATCTCCCCGAAGCGGTGGTGATGGCCGTAGGTTTCGCCGTCGGTGGCGATGTGGGCCAGCTGCGGGACCTCCTCGGCGGCAAAGCCGCCGAGCATGCCCCTGGCGAGGTTTTCGCCCTTGCGCAGCAGGTCCGAGAAGGCCACCTTCTGGGCCACGGGGCCGTCGTAGAAAAAGAGGCTGATGGCCTTCCCCGACGGCAGGCGGCACAGGTAGGGCATGCGGGTGTCGATCCCCGCCCCGGGCACGCTCCACCACTTCTCGCTGCCGATCAGGCGGACCCGGCGCGCCTGGTAGGGGGCGAGGACCGTGAAGAGGATCCACTCCCCGGCCAGGGCCTCCAGGGTCTCCGTGTCGACCGCGGTCTCCGGCAGCCACATCCCCTCGGGGCGGCGGCCGAAGCGGTGCTCGAAGTCCGCCACCCCCCACCGGACCTGGGTGCGCTTGTCCCGCTCGTTGGCCAGGGGCATGATGATGTGGTTGTAGGCCTGGGCGAGGGCCGAGCCGTGGCCGGAGAAGCGGGCCATGCTCTGCCGGTCGGCCTCGAGGATGGCGCGGTAGGTCTCCGGGCTGTGGCGCTCAAGCCAGGACAGCAGGGTCGGCCCGAAGTTGAAGCTGATCAGGGAGTAGTTGTTGACGATCTCCACGATCCGCTCCTCCCGGCCGAGAATCCGGGAGGCGGCGTTGGGAGCGTAGCACTCGGCGGTGATCCGCTCGTTCCAGTCGTGGAAGGGGTGGGCCGAGTCCTGCAGCTCCACGTCCTCCAGCCAGGGGTTCTCCCGCGGCGGCTGGTAGAAGTGGCCGTGGATGCAGACATAGCGTTTCTTCGATTGCGAGCTCACGTTCCCTCCGCGACCCCGGGCGGAGCCGGGGGTGGGTTATGGGCCGAGGGCCGAATCCGGCCCGGGCCTCCGAATAGTCTACACCAAAAGGTGGAAGTTCCAAGTCGGCTTCCCGGTTCAGGCCCTTTTCCCGGCCCGCCGGCGATAAAGGCCGGGGCGGCGGGCCAGGGTTCGAAGAGGTCCTCCTCCCGGGGGCCGAGGCTCCCCCGGCGGCGGCCGCGCCAGACAACTCTATCGCCGATAGCGGGTCCCGTCAAAAACCTACAATCAAGAGGCCGAGTCCGGTGCCGGCCCTGCTCGACACCCAGGCCCTCGGCCTGCTGCCCGCGGTCGCCCGGGCCCTCTCCCTGCGCCTGGACAGGGAGCGTTGAACCGCTCGCGCAGAGCAGGGCCAATGCCAAACAATTATTGACAGTTACCCCCCCCCTGATGTATGTAATGGTGGCCTCTCAGGAAAGGCATAATTTCATTAATCCCAGTCAAGGAGAACCGTAGCGATGAAACGACTAATGTGGGCAACAGCAGGGACTCTGGGCATTCTGCTCCTGGCGAGCGGCTGCGTCGCCGAGGACAAGAAAATCGAGCTCAAGGACCAGAACGACAAAGTCAGCTACGCCATCGGCCTGAGCATGGGGCGGGATTTCGAAAAGCAGGAAATCGAGGTCGTCCCCGCCATCATCGCCAAGGGCATCAAGGACGGCCTGTCCGGCGCCGAGGCCCTGATGACCGACGAAGAAATCAAGGAGACCCAGCTGGCCTTCCAGGAGGAGGTCGTCGCCAAGCAGACCGCCCGGGTCGAGAACATGAAGACCGAGAACAAGGAGAAGGGTGAAGCCTTTCTCGCCGAGAACAAGGAAAAGGAAGGCGTTGTAACCCTCGAAAGCGGCCTGCAGTACAAGGTCATCGAGGAAGGGACCGGAGCAACCCCCAAGGTCTCGGAAACGGTCACCGTCAACTACAAAGGGACCCTCATCGACGGCACCGAGTTCGACAGCTCCTACAAGCGCGGCGAGCCCGTCTCCTTCCCCGTCGGCGGCGTCATCCCCGGCTGGACCGAAGCCCTGCAACTCATGAAGGAAGGGGCCAAGTGGCAGCTCTTCATCCCCGCCACGCTGGCCTATGGCGAGCGCGGCGCCGGAAACGTCATCCAGCCCAACTCCGCCCTCGTCTTCGACGTGGAACTGCTGTACATCGGGCAGAAGAAACCGAAGATGGAAGAAGAGGAAAAAGAGCCTGTCGAAGAAGCCAAGTAAAGCGGGATCGGGGGCTTCCCCGGGCGTCTGCTCCAAAGGCCGCCCCTGCCGGATCAACTCCGGAAGGGGCGGCCCTCTTTTTTAAGATCTCCAGAGAACCCGGGAGGCCGGCACCTTCCCTCCCGGGCTCCGGCGAGATGCGATCTCACACTCCCGTCCCCGCATCCCGCTGCGCCCCGTTTTGCCCTTCCGCAGTTGATTCATTCCCATATAGCCCCTATAATCAAATTACTTTTCAGGAAAGGGTTTATGGAAAAGAGTCTGGAAATGGGGAAATTCGTCGCCCCCGAATTCATCTTCGGGGTCGGGGCGCGCCACCTGGCGGGACGCCATGCCAAGGGCCTGGGATGCAGCAAGGTGCTCCTGGTGACCGACCCGGGGGTGACCGCCGCCGGCTGGTCCGGGGAGGTCGCCCAGTCCCTCGAGGAGTACGGACTGCAGACAGCGGTCTTCTCCTCGGTCTCTCCCAACCCCCGGGCCAAGGAGGTCATGGCGGGGACCGAACGCTACAGGGAAGAGGGCTGCGACGGCATCGTCGCGGTGGGAGGCGGCAGCCCCATGGACTGCGCCAAGGGGATCGGCATCGTCGCCGCCAACGGGCGGCACATCCTTGAATTAGAGGGGAGCGACCGGGTCGAAAAGCCCCTCCCCCCCCTCGTCTGCGTGCCGACAACCGGCGGCACCGGCTCGGAGGTCTCCCAGTTCGTCATCATCAACAACCCCGACGAGGGGGTCAAGGTGACCATCGTCGACAGGAAGGCGGTGCCGAATGTGGCCCTCGTCGACCCCCTGACCCTGACCACCAAGGACCCCTTCCTGACCGCCTGCACCGGCCTCGACGCCCTGACCCACGCCATCGAAGCCTACGTCGCCAAGGCCCACTCCCCGGTGACCGACCTGCACGCCCTGGAGGCCGTCCGCCTCATCTCAGCCCACCTGATCGCCACGGTTGAAGCCCCGAAGGACGTGGACCGGCGCGCCCAGGTCATGCTCGGCAGCCTCCACGCCGGGCTCGCCTTCTCCAACGCCAGCCTCGGCGCGGTCCACGCCATGGCGCACAGCCTCGGCGGGCAGCTCGACCTGCCCCACGGCGCGTGCAACGCCATCCTCCTGGAGCACGTGGTGGCCTTTAACTGGGCGGCCTGCCCGGAGCGCTTCGAGCGGATCGGCGAGGCCATTGGGATCGATATGGCCGGCCGGGATTCGGCGGCCCGCAAGACCGCCCTCATCGCGCGACTCCATGCCCTGAAGACGAAGGCCGGCATCGACCAGACCCTCGGCAGCCTCGGCGTGAGCCGGTCCGAATTCGCCCGACTGGGCCACAAGGCCCTGCAGGACGCCTGCATGCAGGCCAACCCGCGACGGGCGACCGAGCAGGACCTCGAAACCATCTACGAAGAATCCATCTGAGCTTTGCGCCTCTTCCGCACCGGAGGATGCAGGCGAGAACCGAAAGAGAGCCGTGAAAAAGATTCTGATCGTCGATGACCAGCCCGAAGTCAAACGCCTGCTCGAGATCATCCTCAAGGGCGGGGGTCGACAGTTCTTCCACGCCGACAGCGGAGAAGAGGCCGTCGCCATCGCCCGCTCCGAAAAACCGGACGTGATCCTGCTCGACGTGATGATGCCCGGCGGCATGGACGGCTACGAGAACACCAAGGCCCTCAAGGAAGACCCCCTGACAGCCGCCTGCCCCATTATCACCATGACCGCCAAGGTCCAGGCCCAGGACCAGGAGGACGCCTTCGCCGCCGGGGCCGACGACTACATCGGCAAGCCCTTCGACATCAGCGACCTGAAGGAGAAGGTCGACAAGTTCCTGACCCAGTAACCCCCCCCTCCGGGCGACAGTCCCCGTTGCCACCCCGGCATGCCCCTCGAGAGAAAAAAAACCTGTCTGGCATCCATCTTCCGCCGTGTCTTGACCCAAGCCCCCTCATCCGGACTTCGGCCAGCTTCTCCCCCTGGAGAAGGGTCGAGCGGAAGACATGTACGAATCAGGCAACGGAAAAAGGCACCCCGCCGCGCAGGGTGCCTTTTTCCGTTACCAGATTTTTCCGCAGCCTCAGCCCTCTGATTTCCAGAGCAGGTGCAGGTTGCAGTGCTCCCGGGCGGTGACCTTGTCGGCGGTGATCGGGAAAGTCGCCTCCGGCTTGCCGCCCGGCTGGAGGAACTGGCGGTAGACCCTGCCGTCGGCGATCAGCTCGACCCACTCGATGTAATGGGCCTCCTCCATGGGGTGGGCGACGCTGCCGACCTTGACGGTAATGGAGTCCGGTCCCCTCTCGATGACCGGCACGTGCTTCTCCTTCGCGGCATCGACGGTGTTCTCCTTCAGCAGGGCCATCTCCTCCCCGCAACAGACCAGGGCCCCGGCCCCTCCGTGCAGCACCTCGACGATGTTCCCGCAGACTGCGCATTTGTAGACTTCCAGTTGTTCGGCCATGATCTCCTCCCTGTGGTCAGTAGTTTTCGGCGAGCAGTTCAAAATGGGCCTGGGCGTGGGCGCAGGCCGGGCAGAGTTCCGGCGCCCCGGTCCCCTCGTGCAGGTAGCCGCAGTTGCGGCAGCGCCAGGTCACCGTCTCGGGCCGGCTGAAGACCCGGCCCGCTTCCAGGCTGGCCAGCAGGGCCCGGTAGCGCTTCTCGTGCTGCTTCTCGGCCACCGCGATGGCCATGAAGATCGTGGCAATCTCCTCGAAGCCCTCCTCCCTGGCGACGCTGGCGAAGGAGGGATACATCTCCGTATGCTCGTAGCACTCGCCGGCCGCCGCCTCCTTCAGGTTCTCGGCGGTCGTGCCGATGATCCCCGCCGGGAAAGCGGCAGTGATCTCCACCTCGCCCCCCTCCAGCAACTTGAAGAGCCGCTTGGCGTGCTCCTTCTCCTGGTCGGCGGTCTCCTCGAAGATCGCCGCCATCTGCACGAGCCCCTCGTTCTTGGCCTTGCCGGCGAAGTAGGTGTAGCGGTTGCGGGCCTGGCTCTCGCCGGCGAAGGCGGTCAGGATGTTCTTTTCCGTCCGGGTTCCTTTCAAGCTCATGCACGTCACTCCTTTGGGCAAAAAGTTCATTAAACGGGGAAATTCTAGCACACTTCCCCCACGGGTCAATCTCCCGGGGATAAAAGCGGCCCGTTTACGCCCGGTCCGAAAGGAGCGAATGGGATGGCGGAGGCTAGTGGCGGAGTTGCGACGGAGGGGCCGGGTGGCCTCTCCTGGAACCGGCGCAACAGCCGCAGAGGTGAATCACATGCCCGGAAATGTCCTTGAAGGAAAAGCGGTCGATCCGCCCTCCCCCGCCCGCCCTATGGATGAAGGGGGAAAGACCGTCGAAAGGCACGTCGTGAAACTGGCAGCGGGGGTTGTGGCAGAAATGTCTCTTCATCGCCCTCCTACAAAAAATGCCCCCCGGCAGGCGCCGGCGTGACCCTGTCCCGTCCGACCGGTGGGAGAATACAACCTTATAAACCATTAACACCTTTGCCGGCGCTGTCAACGTCACGCGCGGGGGGAGCAAAACGGATTTCGCAGGATATAATAGGGACAAACACCCCGGGGGAAGGGAGGGCGGCGATGCGGTCCGAACTGTTCGAAACCAGGACCATCCAGGTGCGCTTCGACGCCGCCGAATGGTGGAGAGACACCATCCCGCCGGCGCTCGACCAGATAACCGGCTCGCCCCTCTTCTGGCCGGCGCTCGGCGCGGCCGCGGCGCTGGTCCTGCTGCTGGGGTTCGGACGGCGCAGGGCCAGATAGGCACTGCCTGACGCCACCGGTGGGCAGAGAGAGCAGAACAAAGCAGACCCGGTCGAATTTTCCGACCGGGCCTGCTTCTTTGCTCTTTCTAGCGGCGGTGGCCCCGGAAGTTCCGGCGTTGGTACCGGTCGATCTGCTGGTGGCGATGGCCCCCGTGGCTGCGGTGGTTGCCGTAGAAGCGGCCGCCCTTGCCGTGCCCGCGGTGGTTGACGAAGGAGCGGTGGTCATTCCCGTACGGGCGATAGTGCTTGCCGTAGTAGATGTGGCGCTTCCCGTAGGGACGATGCGACCTGATGGCATGATGTTGCGGAATCCCGTAGCGGAAATGGGGTGTGCCGTAGTAGTGGCCGTACCCCGCGCCCCAGGAACCGGTCGAAATGACCAGGTAGCCGTGGTCGCCATAAGCGCTGTAAACGATGGGGACGCCGACCGAGAAGCTCAGGTCCACATCGCCGGCCCTGGCGACGGGAGCGGTCAGAAGCAGAGAGGTCACTGCAACCGCGAGCGCTGCAACAAGAACACGAGGGCTCGAAAGGGTCTGGACTGATTTCAGGGATCTCATCTCGTCCTCCTTTCTTGGGTGCGGGCTCAGCGGCGGGCTGGGCCACGGGCCCGAACCGGGGTTCGTTCCCCGGCTTTTTTCGTTACCTGTCTTCTACTTCCACTCTAAAGCAAACAGGGGGGCGGGAACGTTAAGGAGGGGTGTTTTGTTGTAAAGATTTGTAAATGCCGGATGAGGGGAAACTCAGGCCCGAAAAGCCGGAAAGGCCCGAAGCGCCTGGCGGAAATGACAAAAGGCCCGCGCTGTCGCGCGGGCCCTTCTGTCTTACTGGAGCCGCTGATCCGACTCGAACGGACGACCTGCTCATTACGAGTGAGCTGCTCTACCAGCTGAGCTACAGCGGCAATTTGTAATTGCGGTCCAGTATTTACCGCAATTTCCGGGGGCTGTCAATCTCTTTCCGGGCAATGGATGGGCGGCAGGGCCGGGGCCGGGCCCGACCCGGCAGCCCTTCATGAGCCGCACGTCCTCGGGCCCCGCAACCCCCCGATCGCGCGAATAAACTTCCGCCCTGCCAAACCCTGAAACTCTATTCCGGGGTGGTATAATTGAGTCGTAGCAGACAGGCAAGAGTACGGAGCGAAAACCCTGCGCAGGGAGGTCGACAATGAGACACGCCGAATTCGAAAGTTTCTGTCAAAAGGTCCAGTCGGGTCAGGAGGCGCACGTCAAGCACATCGTGACCCACAAGATCGGCAAGATTCTCTCCTGCCACCCCGAAGACTACGAGTTCGAGGTGGACGTGAACGGCGAGCACAAGACCTGGATCGCCGAAAACTGCAAGGCCGAGGATTAAAGGCCGAGGATGAAATCGGCCCGCCCCGGACGGGTGGGCCATGATTCAGAAGAGCCTCCGATCAGGAGGTTTTTTTTTGTCCGGAGATCGCCCCCCCCTCACACCGCGGCCTGCGCCTCGTACCCCTCGACCATCAGTCGGTATTTTTCTTCCAGCCCGGGGGTGCGCGCCTCGGCCTGTTCGTAGGCGGCCAGCATCCCCGGCCGCACTTCCTCGGGCAGGACGCGCTCGGCCAGGGGGTAGAGGATGTCGTCCTCCTTGGCGATGTGGCCGCGCAGCAGCTCGGCGTAGCCACGGGCGTGCTCGGCGATGACCGCGCCCTGGCCGGGCTCGCCCGCCAGCGCCTTCTGCGCCGCCTCCTCCACCGCCCTCACGTGGGCCCGGCCCTGCTCGTGCTCCATGTGCATCGCCTCGATGGGGGAGTTCTTCTCGGGCATGCCGTTGCGGATCAGCTCGACGAAGAGGACGTCCTCTTCCTTGGCGTGGTGGTAGCGATCGGCGTAGTTGCGGATGAAATCGACCGCGTCGAGGTAGAACTGCCAGTGGCGGAACCGGCCCGCCTCCAGCAGCGCCGTGTTTTTCTCCACCAGCGCGATCATGCGCAGGATCAGCTTGTGCTCCTCGACCATCACCCGTGTCACGTCGGTCTTCATGATCAGCTCCTCCTCTCGCCGCCTACCCCGATCACCGCGATCTCCAGGGGGATCTCCTTGCCCGACTGGGCGAGGGCCTGCTGGGCCATCATCGCCATGCCCCGGCAGCAGGGGACTTCCATGATGGTCACGGTCACCGACTGGATGTCGTTGTTGCGGATGATCGCCGCCAGCTTCTCCACGTAGGGGCTGGTGTCGTCGAGCTTCGGGCAGGCGTTGACCAGCACCCTGTCCTTGATGAAGTCGCGGTGGAACTCGGCGTAGGCGAAGGGGACGCAGTCGGCGGCGATGAGCAGGTGCGCGTTCTGCAGCCAGGGGGCCGTCGGCGGCACCAGGTGCAGCTGGGTCGGCCACTGGCGCAGCTCCGAGGCGAGGCGGCCGGCCGGTCCGGCGACGTCGGTTTCTTTCTTTTCGATGGTGCGGACCTGGGAGCCCGGGCAACCGCAAGCAAGATTCTTCATCTTGTTTCTCCTTTGTCGTTGCCTTGTGTATTCAGATAGTCCGCAATCTCCCGCTCGATCCGGGCCTCGGCCTCGTCGCCGAGGGCGTGGATCGTGACCACGTCGCCGAGGAGGCAGATGCCGACCCCGCAGGTGACGCAGCCGATGTCGTGCTTCTGCAGGATCTCGCCGATGGCGGGATGCTCTTCGATCACCTTGTTGATGGCCTGCCGGCCGATGCCGTGGGGGAGATTCATGGTTGCGCTCCTTTTGTTCCCGTTTGTTGATGCCAGGATAGGCGAAAAGGGGACGGGGAAACATGACCGGGGTCAAAAGCCCGACAAAATCGATCAGGGATTAAGATTTCGAGGCGATCGGAAGGGAGGCCGCACCGGCAGGGAGTCACTATTTCTTTGTGCAAAAGGCGCCATTCAGATATCTTGAGAGACGCCGCGCCACCCGAAGCCGGCGCCAACCCTACCGGAAGATGCCCCGATGAATCACTGGACCCTCCTCGACACCGCCACGATCCCCGGCACCGACGGCGCACTCTGCCTGCACCAGTGCGAAAACGACTTCACCATCGACATCCAGGACGGCGGCCAGCTGATGAACACCTGGGAGCATTCGTCCGAGGACGCTCTCGCCAAGCTGACCTGCACCCGGGTCGCGAATCGCCCCCAGCCCCGGGTGCTGATCGGCGGCCTCGGCATGGGCTTCACCCTCGCCGCGGCCCTGCGCCACCTCGGCGACGACGCCGAAGTGGTGGTCGGCGAGCTGGTACCGGAGGTCGTAAAGTGGAACCGCGGCCCCCTCGGCGAGCACGCCGGCCGCCCCCTCGACGACAAGCGGGCCACGGTCCGGGTGGGCGACGTCGCCAAGGTTTTGCGGGCCGAGCGCAAGGCGTTCGACGCGATCCTGCTCGACGTGGACAACGGCCCCGAGGCGATGACCCGCCAGAAGAACAACTGGCTGTACAGCTTCGACGGGCTCTCCGAGTCCTACACCGCCCTGCGGCCCGGAGGGATACTCGCCATCTGGTCGGCCGGCCCCGACCGCGTTTTTACCCAACGGTTGAAAAAGGCCGGCTTCTCGGTGCGACAGGCCCGGGTGCTGTCCGATGGGAAACAAGGATCGCTACACATGATCTGGCTGGCGACGCGGGAGGACTAACTGTACGACATCCTTGACATCCCCGAGATGGAGGCGTAGCTTATGTGAAATATTTCATGGGATGCGGGGTGTGATGGTTTTGCGAGGGGATGGCCGATAAATTTCTAAGCCGCCTTGGCCTGTCGTTGACGGGTTGGGCGGCTTTTGGTTTTCGGGGGATGCAGGCTTTCGGGTCTGATCCCAGGCCTCAAAAGCGGCACGGCAAAACCTGACCCCAAAGACATTTTTTAATATCTTATTTATATCAAATCTTAAAAAGGAGTGGGAATGATGAGCAATGTCGCGAGTGTAGAGAAGAAATTTTGTACTGAATGTGGTAATGAAATGAATGTTAAGGCTGAAATTGCCCAGATTGCGGGGTTATAGCCATGGTTGCGCCAAACAAGAGGATCAACAAAGTCGCATTGCTCCTAATTACTTTTTTCTTAGGTGGTTTTGGAGGACATAGGTTCTATCAAAAAAAATATGGGCTCGGTATTCTTTATCTTCTTTTTTGTTGGACCTATATCCCCGGACTTGTCGCACTGATTGAATTTATTATCTACTGTTTTAAGAGTGAAGAAGAACTACAGCAGCGTTATCCTGAAACCAGTGGAGCAGCAATTGTTCTCGCTGTTGTGCTTCCTCTTGTCTGTCTTGTCATAGTTGGAATTCTTGCAGCCATAGCCATTCCAAAATCTTCATCCTATCGGTTAAAGGCTTTCAACTCTGCGGCTAAGTCTGATTTGAAAAATTGTAAAACTCAAGCTGAGGCATATTTTGCGGACAATATGACTTACCCGGTACGGGCTGAGCAGTTAAGCTGTGGCGTATCTAATAAAGTAACAGTTTATTATATGGCCCTCGATTCCGGTGATGATTACCTAATCATTTCCTATCATGATGATGGTGATGAGGCTTATTCAGCTAGTCCCGATTCCTCCGTAATTAGACAGAAATCAAAGACGGAAATGATCAGTCTGCTTTCAGGTGACATTGGTGATGGGTTACAGGGTGATGGGTTACTAGGTGATGGCTTTGAATTTATCGAATAATTCATATTGGTGAGCGTAACAAATATATAAAGAGACAAAAAGGGGACGGATTTATTTTCGCACAGAAATAAATCCGTCCCCTTTTTTCTTCGTCCCCTTTTTTCTTTAGGCACCATCATACAAAAGGGCCGGAAACGGATAAGCCAAAGAAACCGAGACAGATTTAATCATTGCTAATACGCCTTGCCCCTTCAGGACCCCGCCTTGACGCCCTCACCAACCTCCCATAAACTTCTTACGGGTTAGCCCCAGCCATCCCCGAATCTTCGGCCAGAGAGGAAGAGCCTTGAATATCAACCGCCAGGATTATGCTTATTCCGTCCTCTGGAACCTTTTACTCATCACCAGCGGCTCCCTTATCTACTCGCTGGCGATCAAGGGGATCGCCCTCAGCCACGGCTTCATCCCCGCTGGGCTGTTCGGGATCTCGGTGCTGACCCAGCAGCTGACCGGCATCCTTGACGCAGGCACCTGGTACATCGTGTACAACATCCCGATGTTCGTCCTCGCCTGGACCATGATCGGCCGCCGTTTTATTCTTTACAGCCTCTACGCGATGCTGGTCACCGGCCTCTCCTATTCGTTGCTGCCGGTCACTTTCACCATCCACAACGAGCTCTACGCCGCCGTCACGTGCGGCGCCATCTCCGGGGCGGGAGCCGGGATCGTGCTGCGCTCCCTCGGCTCGAACGGCGGCATCGACGTCCTGGCGGTGATCTGCTTTCAGCGCTACAACGTCGGCATCGGACGTTTTTACCTGATCTTCAATGTCTTCCTGTTCGCCATCTGCTTCCTGACCCGCGACGCCGACCTGGTAATCGCCTCGCTGATCATGGCCTTCGTCTCGGCGAACATCGTCGACCAGGTGCTGGCGCTTTTCAGCGAGCGCAAGCTGACCCTGGTCATCTCCAAGAAATCCGAAGGCATCGCCAACGAAGTCCTCGAAAAGCTGAAGATCGGATCGACCTTTCTCGAGGGAAGCGGCGCCGTCAACAAGTCCCCCCAGCGGGTTCTGATGACGGTAATCAACAACATTCAGCTGAAACGGCTGGAGGAGATCGTCTTCACCCTCGACCCCGAGGCTCTCTTCATCGTCGAGAACACCTTCAACGTCATCGGCTCGTCCTTTTCCCGGCGCAAGCTCTATTGAAGATCCGGACGGAGCGGCGGGTTCAAGTCTTGCCGTAACACTTTTTTAAGGCACTCCCACAAGGAGTGCCAAAGGGGTCAAGTCTGCCGTTGGCTTTTGCGGCGCATCTTTACTCTTGATTTTTCCGAAAACAAATCAGTCCCCTTTTCGCCTCCACGCCCCCCCCGCTCTTTTCCTGTTGACGTCTGGACCATAGAATGTCCCCAAGACCCATCCCCCGGAACTCCCTCAGGCTCTAATGTCGATTTTCAAAGACTGTGCAGCACTACCCTATTGACAGCATTACCCTTGCATGTTTCGGTGAAGTGCTATATCTTAAAGCCTTGGTCACGTAACATGTTGTGAGGCGACGTTCGTTTCCCGCAATAAGCCCTGCCAAAAAGCTCACTTCTACCTTTCCAGTCTCCATTCTCAATCTCTTTCTCGTACTCACTAAAAAGAACACTCAATACTTTCAACCGTTCAGGTCCCATACAGGTTCTTTCTCGCACCCCGGAAAAAGAACACCGCTCGTCTTTTATCCGTTCAGCCACCATGCACAGGCTTGTTCTCTCACCTGTATTGGTGCAGTTTCTTAGCCTGCCAGCGACCTTATGTCGTTTGTTTTTCGGCTGAGCACAGTGACGGTTGCTCCACCCGGGCATGATTCCCCCCTTTTCCTTTCCCTGTTCACCTCAGGCAACATCAGGAGCGTTAATGCACAGTGACCTTTCAAATGATGGTACCCCGGTGAGAACCGCCTTGTTGTTGGCCGCCGGCATGGGGAGTCGACTCTCTCCCTTGACGGATTCAACACCCAAATGTCTTGTCGAAGTGAATACTCTCCCCATCCTTGAAAGGTTGATGCGCTCCCTGCGTAGTCACGGATTCAATCGGCTCTTTGTGGTCACAGGCCACCTGTCGGAAGTTATTCAAGACTATCTGGGCAGTCGGCATGCCGATATTGAAATCACATATATCCACAGCCCGCGATATAAAACAACCAACAACATCTACTCCTTGTGGCTTGCCGGAGCAGTCATTGACGAACCTTTTCTGTTGATTGAAAGCGATCTGGTTTTTCATCCGGAACTGCTTACGCCTATGCTCCAACCTGACCGGGTTGCTGTCTCCAAAATGCTGCCATGGATGAACGGCACGACGGTGACGCTCAATGAACGGCAACAGTTGGAGGGCTTTTGCCTCGGCACTGCAAGCCGCAATGACGCCAGCCATTATAAGACGGTGAACATCTACAACTTCTCCAGGAACACCTGGGCGTTGATCCAGAAACGACTGGATCAACATATTTCCGCCGGGAAGGTGAATGGCTATTATGAGTCGATCTTCGCCGAGATGGTTGCGGAAGGGACCATCTCCTTTGCGCCGGTTTTCTTTGATGCTGCCCGCTGGTATGAGATCGATACCCTTGAGGACCTGAGCGCGGCGGAGAAAATGTTTCCCGAGCCTTCCAAGGTCAAGGTAGCTATGGACGAGAGGCTGTCACCTCTTCGGGAAGCTATCAGGGTCCGTTCCCAGAAGGCTCTCGACATGAAGAAACATACGACTCCGGGCAAACCCGTATTCCCATTATTGCCCCTAGCTACCTCTAATTGAGCGATCCTCTCCGGGAATGAAATGGGATGGGGTTGACGGTTTCTGTGTAAAGACCGTAAGACAGTCGTCAGTTCTGATCGCTTTAACGATAGGCAATAACAAAACATGACAGAACAAAATACGATAAATCTGGATGCGGCTAACAAAGAACAACAATTTGAAGCCATCGAACGCCAGCATGGCGGCTATTGGCGGCATGACTTTATCGATCATGCCTACCTCTATAATCTCTATTTTCCGCCAGAGCGTTTCTTCCAGCAATTGACCAGCCAGATCAATGAACTGGTGCTGAACTATCCGGTCGCTCAGGATGTTCTGGCCGGACTGGTGGGCACCCTCATCGACCAGCCGCCGGAACGGATTGTGGTCGGCAATGGCGCGGCAGAGTTGATCAATATCGTCTCCGGCCACCTCGCCCAAAAGCTGATTGTTCCGGTGCCGTCGTTCAACGAATACGCCAATGCCGCACCGACGGAAAATGTAATTGAGTTCGCCCTCGATGCGCCTTCCTTCCAGCTCGATGTAGATAAGTTTGCGGCGGAGGCTATCCGCAACAAGGCCGACGTTGCGGTGGTGGTGTCGCCGAACAATCCGACGTCACTGCTGGTACCCAAAGCGCATCTGGTTCGCCTGCTGGACAAGCTGGCCGCGCACGACTGTATCCTTATCGTCGATGAATCTTTCATCGATTTTGCCCGGGATCGCGACGGGGAAACCCTGGACGGGGATATCGCCAAATACCCTAACCTGGCGATCTTCAAGAGCATGAGCAAGGCTTACGGTATCTGCGGTCTGCGCATCGGCTATATGCTGACGGCCAACGCGGCATTTGCCGATCAGGTCCGTCAAGGGCTGCATATCTGGAACCTCAACGGCTTTGCGGAAACCTTTCTGATTCATGCCCCTGAATACCAACAGGAGTTTCTTGCCAGTTGCGACCGGGTCCGGGCGGATCGAGATCAGTTTTATCGGGACCTCTGTGCCATTAATGGACTGACGGTCTATCGGCCTGACGCCAACTATATTTTCTGCCGGCTGCCCGACCATGCTCCTTCCTGTCCCGAGGTGGCCCGCAGGCTTTTTGTCCAGCACAATATCTACGTCAAGCACTGCCAGGGCAAGACGATGCCGGAATCTGACCGTTACATCCGCATTGCCAGCCGCACCCAGGCTGAAAACAAGGTTGTGGCTGAGGCCTTAGGTGTGATTATCGGTTCGGAGAAAAGTTCATGAGTGAATCTCCCCAAACCCCAACGCCCCCAGAGACTCCCAGGGCCATCCTCTGCTACGCGAAGGACCTGCCGAACATCTGTTCGTTGGTCGGCCTCCTCTGCGCAATATTCGGCATCTATTTCGGTTTTCTGGGCAATTTCCCGGCAGCGATGATCTGCCTGATCTGGGCGGTCTTCTTTGACTGGAGCGATGGCATTATCGCCCGGCGGATGAAAGGTCGAACCCATGAGCAGGGGGAGTTTGGCGGCCAACTCGACTCGCTGATCGATATTGTCAGTTTCGGGATCTGTCCCGCTGTTATTCTGCTCAGCTATGGCAATTTCAGCCCCTGGTACATCCCCGGAGCCTTTATCGTTGTCGCGACCGGCGTGATCCGGCTGAGCTATTTTAATGTCTTTGGCCTGGTGGACAAATCAACCTATTGGGGTCTGGCCCTCGACAACAATGTGATTATCCTGGTTTTTCTCTTCCTCTTTGACGGCCTGGTCAGTCCCGCGGTTTTCGGCCCAATGCTCTACGCACTGCTGATGGCTCTCTGCGCCCTCAACGTCGCGCCGATCAAGACCCCTAAATTTGCCGGACGCTGGTATTACGCCGTCACCGGTTACACGCTGGTGCTGACGCTGGCCTACGGCTGGAAATTGCTCTGTCCGGCATAAACCGCACGTTTTTTTATACCGTTCCCGGGAGTCCGAAGTGACAGACCTTCAATCGATAAGAACCGCAATTTCTGACAACAAAGACGACCTGGTCATTTATGCCGTCGATAACTTTTCCCAATTTCCCCGGCGTGATGCCTCAGTCACTGCGAAAAGTGACCGCGCCCTGGCCTCGGCAAGCGCCGGCGACCTGGTGGTTTTGCGTGGCGAACTGGATCAGGACTATCATCGCTGGTTGCGCTCCCATAAATTGGGATCAGACCATGTCGTTTCTTACAACATGCCCCCCCTCGGAAAGACCCTCTCGGAACTGATTGTGGCTAATCCGGAACCGGTTAAAAAGAAGATCAGCGAGATCGGCGGGAAACCGGTCTACGCCCCCTGGTTCTCGACCCAAATGGAAGCCGCTGCGGCCAAAGCCCTTGGCGCTGAGCTGTTTGGCGCTACCGAAGCCGATACGTGGAAACATAACGACAAAGCGACCTTTAAGGCGTTGTGCCAGCGATTGAAGGTGCCGGTCGTGGAGGGTGTCGCCTTTGCAATGCAGCCGGAGGGTAGTGACAACTTCGAGGAAATGAGGAGCCTGGTTGAAGGCTACCGGTCTACCCGCGACACCGTCATCATCCGAGGCACCCTGGGTGAGGCCGGCATGTCGTTGTACAAGACAACGGGCGCTGACCTTGCCGAACTCTACCAGACCATTGCCGATAGCGGCGAAAAGGTCGTGCTCATCGAACCTTTTTTGCAGGTCAGGTCCACCCCGAATGACCAATGGGTCGTCGGTCTGGACGGCAGGGTCACCCATATCGGCATGATCGAGCAGCTCTGCGAGCAGGGGATGGTGCATGTCGGCAGTCTCAAGGGACAAGGGCCTTCATCGCAAGTCGTTGAGGCCATTACATCGACATCGCTGAAACTCGTATCCGAGATGGCCGAATCGGGATATCGAGGGGTGACCGGTTTCGATTATATCGTCACCGATGAAGGGATCTTCCCGGTTGAGAATAATGCCCGCTTTAATGGCTCTTCCTTTGTGCACATGATCCTGCATAACATTGAAGGATTGATGGGGCCGGTTCCGGTCTGGAAGTTTATCAAGATCAAGACGACCCCCTGCACCTTTGTCGAATTGAGCCAACGGATCGATTCAGTACTTTACGACGGCAGCAAATCGAATTCCGTGTTTCCTTTCAACTGCGAAGATTTATCACGGACCGGAAACTTCGCCGTGATTCTTCTGGCCGACGACATGGCCCAACTTCAGCTGCTCGAGGCGGCATTGGCAGAGCTGGGAGTTAAGCGGGATTAGTCGCCAGAATCGGCAGGGACCGGACATATTTAAGGAACATCGGTGATGCCAACCGGGCCAAGGGTGAGGGATGGGCCGCTGAGTCGATTTTGCCGGCTGTTCAGGTGGAGCCCGGCAGATTTGTTGAACGCCCTAAAAGACCATTTCCTCCTTGAAATGAACCTTGCCCCGCTCCAGAAAGATCCGGGTCAGATACAAGTGCATCTCATCGCTGTCAAAATTTTCGTAATACAGGAACATGTTGTCATCGTTGGCATGATTGCAGGAGGCCAGGGTGCCGCACATGAAATGGTGAAAGGAGTGGCCGTGATACAGGTCGGTGGTTCGCATCAGTTCCAGCTCGTGGGTATGACCGCAAAAGACGTATTTGATGTTGTGCCTTTGTACAAAATCGATCAGGCAGGCGGAATTTTTTAGCGGACACTCGTCGGTGCCCAGAATCGAATAATGAGTCATCAGGAGCGGCAGATCATATTCTGTCTGCTCAATTTTCATCGAAACCGCACTCAGAACCTCTTTTTCAACATATCCGTCATCACTGTACAATTCATTGGAGTCGATGTTAATAATCAATAGGGTTTGGCCCTTGACAGAAATGGATTTGATAAAATTCACATCGGTAAAATTTTCGTTGACTTTTGTTATCTCCCGATTCAGAAAGAGGTGTTTCTTGGTGGTTTTTACCGTTTCCGGGATACAGATAGTGTCGGAATTGTAGATATATTTTCGGAATAGTTCATGGGAGCGCATACTTCTTTTGTCATGATTGCCGATGGTGGAGATAACATTTTTACACGTGATGGCATTCAGAAAGCGCCCCGCCTCGGCATACTCATCTTCCAGGCCATCGGTTGTACTGTCTCCGGTATTGATGACAATATCGGCGGCATAGGAATTGATTTTCTCCAGCAGCAGCTGATCGTCCCCCTCCCAGTGGCGGGGACCGAAATGCAGATCCGAGATATGTAAAATATTCATGCATGACTCCAATTCGGGGTCGGCCACCATCTTCACCGCCTCGCGCTTCGCGGCCATACTCAATGCAGCGTCGTCCCGCCCACGATGGCTCTCCATTTCAGACAAAGTCAAGAGAAGCTTGGGGTCCGGGGAAGTCGCAAAGGCCAGGCCCTTCCTGACTCTCGACATTTTACAGTGTTATGGCCGCGTCGAATTTTATTGCCTTCAGGGAGGAAGCCATGACCGCGCACCTCAGAACCACCCTTCTGCCTGTTGTTCCCATGCTTCCGGCCTGCCCGGCATCTTCGGCGGCCTTTCCGCCTTCGTCGTCTCCGGCATCGATTTCGGCGCCCAGCTGACCGCGATTGTCGTCACTGTCGTCATCGCCGCCTGTTCCGGTTTGGTCTCCGGCAAGGTCATCGCCATCCTCGGGAGAAGGACGGAACCGTACGTCGACAGCGAAGAGTTCGAAGATGTCGAGGAGGAAACGGCCCAGCCGGACACTGCCGTGACCGATCTCGCGGCCTGATCCGCTCGCGCGAAGGTTTCCCACCACGGGGAAAAGGGGGCCGTATCCCTATCCCCCGCCCATCACTATCCGTCATGATCTCTGCTCGTCGAGCCAGGCGCCCCATCCGCCCGCGCCGGTCAAATCTGCCCCCATAATTATATCCAAAGCTGGACCTACAACCGGGGTCAACTTTTACCTATCCTGAACTCGTGGCCCCCTCAAAAGCAGACCCGGGACAAAAGGGCAATCCCCCGCTCCAACTCGCTGGCGCTCATCCCGCCGAAGCCGAGCAGCAACCGGGTCGAGGCGGGTTCGCCTGTGGCGCAGGTGGCGGAAAAGGGAAAGAGGCGGATGCCCTTCTGCCGTGCCCTCTCAATGATCTCCGTCTCTCCCGGGGTGCCCTCGGGCAGCTGCAAAACGACATGCAGCCCGGCCCCCTGCCCGACGACATCGGCCCGGGTGCCGAAGTGACGGTCGACGGCTCGAAGCAGGGCGTCGTGCTTCTTTTTATAGATGGCGCGCATCCGGCGGACATGCCGGTCCCAGTGCCCCCGCTCCATGAATTTTGCCAGGGTTCTCTGCTCCAGCAGGGAGACCGTGGCAAAATAATCCTGAAAAAGCCGGCGGTAGGCGGCGAGGAGGGCATCAGGCAGGACCATGTAGCTTACGCGCAGCGCCGGGGAGAGAACTTTGGAGAAGGTCCCCAGGTAGATGATCGGCCCCTGCGGTCGCAAACCTTGCAATGAGGGGATCGGTTTGCCGTGGTAGCGGAGCTCGCTGTCGTAATCGTCTTCGATGATCAGCTTGCCGCTCGATTCGGCCCACTCGATCAATGTGATCCGGTTGGCCACAGGCATCACGCAACCCATGGGAAGCTGGTGCGAGGGGGTGACATAGACAAGGGTGCCGCCGCTGGTTTTGAGGGCACCCAGGTCCATCCCGCCCGATCCGACGGGAACGGGAACGACGTCAAACCCATGGTTGCGAAAGACGGAACGCGGCAGGTGGAAGCCGGGATTCTCGACAGCCACCACCGGATGGCTGTCCTTCAGAATCTGGGCGACAATGTCGAGGCTGTTCTGAAGTCCGGCGCAGATGACGATCTGCTCCGGGTCGCAGACCACGCCCCGTGAACGCTCCAGGTAGTGCTGGAGGGTGCGGCGCAGGTCCCGCTCTCCCTGGGGGTCGCCGTACTAGACAAGATCTCGGGAGCTTTCGCGCAGGCTTTCCGTAAAAAGCTTGCGCCACAGGGGCGCAGGAAAGCTCTCCGGGACGAGGCGGGCAGGGTGGAAATCGTAATCGTAGTGCGGCGGGGGCGCCGGGAGCGGGGCGCGTTTGCGCGGCTTGTGCACCAGGGACAGCGGCGCGGCCTCCTGGTCGAGGGCCGAGATGAAATAACCGCTGCGCGGTCTGCTGTAGATGTACCCTTCGGCGTACAGTTCCTGATAAGCCCCTTCGACCGTGTTGCGGCTGGTTGAAAGTTCGGCGGCCAGGTGCCGGACGGATGGAAGCCTGGAATCGGCGGGCAGCCGCCCCGACAGGATGCGCTCTCTTATCTGGCTATAGAGTTGCTGGTAGAGCGGGGCAGGGTTATCGGTATCCAGGATGTACATAGGCGCTCCAATCAACCTAAATCCAGGGGGCCTGCAGCCATCTGCCCCCTTGCACTTCATGGAAACAGCTTAAACCGAGGGTGACACATTGGCAAGTGTCAGCCAGGACACCCACACGAACGACAGGAGACAACGACGATGATTCCCGAAAAATTACTCGAGGTACTGAAGAAGGACGGGGTGGTGGCCATCGCGACGATGGGGCGGGGCGATCCGCACATGGTGAACACCTGGAACAGCTACATTCAAATCACGGCCGATGGGCGGTTCCTGATCCCGGCCGGCTATATGCAACTCACCGAGGCGAACCTTGCCGTCAACAACAAGGTCCTGATGACCCTTGGCAGCAGCAAGGTGGCCGGCAAGAACGGCCCCGGCACCGGCTTCCTGATCAAGGGCACGGCGGCCTTCGTCGCCTCCGGCCCGGACTTTGACACCATCAAGGCAAAGTTCGGATGGGCGCGGGCGGCATTGGCCGTGACCATTGACTCGGCCACCCAGACGTTGTAGATCGGGCCTTGCGGGATCGCTATTCCTGGCATTTTTCGAACAACCCAAAGGGCCGCTTCAACGGGAAGCGGCCCTTTGGGTTGGCGCCCCAGAACGGCCGAGGAGTCTTGCCTTGGCACTTTTTTCGACCGCCACAAAGAACCTGATTCCTGCCCTTCCCCCCCCCTGCCGACGTCCCCCCGCCCATCCCATAACCCACGACCATAACGCCCATTTTCCGAAACAGGCATCATGCCCCGGCCTCCCCCGCAGTTTCGATTGCAGCGGTTTAATCGGATTGTCATTGACTGGGCCGGGCCGTTCCGCCTACTATTAGACCGAATGTTCTTTCTGACTTCGGTCCACCCCCTATGGACAAACGTTTTTCCCGTTCCCGTACGGACGGAATATCCCTTCGCCCGTACACCAACCGTCAAGGAGGAATCATGAAAAGCACCCGCAGTCCCATCCGGCTCCTCGCCGCCCTCGCCCTGACCCTGCTCCTCGCCGCTTCTCCGGCATGGGCCGTCGACCTGCCCGATGACAGCGATGCTCTGGCCGGCCTGACCTCGGGCAAGGCCCTCTTCGACATCAACATCGGCGTCACACCGGAAACCTTCGATGCGTCGATGGGCAAGCTCGGCCTCTACCTCGACGTCATCCGGCAGACCCATGAAGGGCTGGTCGCCCAGGGCGTCACCCCCGACATCATCGTCGCGGTCCGCGGCTCGGCCGTCACCCTGGTCACCGACGCCGCCTCCGATACCGTCAAGGGGCTGGTGACCGCACTGGCCGGCATGGGCGTCACCTTCGAGGCCTGCAACGTCGCCACCGCCCTCACCGGGACCGCCAACGACGCCATCCTGCCGGAGATCAAGGTCGTCGGCAACACCTTCATCTCGGCCATCGGCTACGGCAGCGACCACAAGGGGTACGCCACCATTCCCATCATGTAACCCGGCCCAGCGAACCGTTCTTCAATCCCAAGGGAGTTCATCATGACCATGAAAAAAGGGTTCCTGCTACTGCTGGGACTGACGCTGCTCATCCTCGCCGCCGGCTGCGGCAGCGACAGCGACTCACCCGCGACGCCTTCCACCCCCAACGACATGGCGGCCCTGGCCGGCGTCGATGTCGGCAAGGGGCTCTTCGACGTCAACATCGGCGTCACCCCGGAGACCTTCGATGCGTCGATGGGCAAGCTCGCCCTCTACCTCGACGTCATCCGGCAGACCCATGATGGGCTGGAGGCCCAGGGCGCCGCCGCCGACATCATCGTCGCGGTCCGCGGCTCGGCCGTCACCCTGGTCACCGGCGCCGCCTCCGACGACGTCAAGGGGCTGGTGACCACGCTGGCCGGCATGGGGGTCACCTTCGAGGCCTGCAACGTCGCCACCGCCCTCACCGGGACCCCCAACGACGCCATCCTGCCGGAGATCAAGGTTGTCGGCAACACCTTCATCTCGGCCATCGGCTACCAGGCCAAGGGCTACTCCCCCATCCTGATCCAGTAGACCGGACCGGAAAACGGAGCGACCCAGCGGTCCGCCAAAAACGACATGAGCCCATCTCTGCAGAGATGGGCTCATGTCGTTTCAGCTGAAACCGGGTAGATCCTGGAGGTCAGGATGTCTGCCATTCCCGGTGCTCACGAGGACTGGAAAAACAGGGCTATGGGATCCTGCTGTGCACCATAAGAGCGCGGCGGGGCCGTGGTTCACGCTTTGGCGAACCGCCCCCCCTCTACCCGGGCCCTGCTTTTGAATTAGGTGGTTTTTAACCGCAAAAATGTATAGAATATATAATCTTTTTTATTCCGACATCTTAACTGGAGGATGACAATGATCAAAGAGATTGGCTTTGTCGGGCTGGGAACGGTGGGGCGGCACATGGCGGCCAACCTGACCAAGGGGGACTACAACCTGACGATCTACGACCGGCATCCCGCCGAGGTGGCCGAACTGGTCAAGCTCGGCGCGACCGCCGCTGCCACCCCCTTCGAGGCGTCCAAAGGGAAGGACATGGTCATCATCATCCTCCCCGAACAGGAGGAGATGCAGGCGGTCCTCCCCGGCGCCGAGGGGGTCCTCGAGGGGATCGACCCCGGAACCATCCTGGTCGACATGGGGACCCACTCCCTCGAGGCGACCATGGAGCTCGCCGAACAGGCCATTCAGCACCGCGTGATGTTCCTTGACGCGCCGGTGTGGGGAACCAAGGAGCATGCCGCCAACGGCCTGCTGACGATCCTCGCCGGCGGCGACCCGAACCTGATCAGCCGCTGCCGCGAGGCCTTCGGCTTCTTCGGCATCAACATTATCCATGTCGGCAACGTCGGCGACGCCACCCGCATGAAGTTCGTCGTCAACCTGGTCCAGGCCGAGCTGATGGTCGCCCTCTCCGAGGGGCTGGTGCTCGGCGAGAAGCTCGGCTTCAAGGCCGACAAGATCCTCGAGGTGCTCGACTCGGGCGGGGTCGCCTCCCCCCTCTTCCACGCCAAGGGGCGCTCGATCTCCCGCGGCGACTTCTCCCGCAACCTCGCCCTCAAATACGTCCAGGAGCAGCTGCAGCTGGTCCAGAACGCCGCCAGCAACGCCGATCTCAAGCTCCCCGCCGCCGACGCGGTGGCCGGGGTCTTCGCTCAGGCGGTCAAAGACGGCCGCGGCGAAGAGGACTTTTCGGCCGTGGTCAAGGTGCTCCGCGTGTAGATCTGGTCCTGCGCGGGGATCAGGCTTTCACGGTTTGACATTGAAGAAAAAAGGGCCGCCCCCGATATGTGGGGCGGCCCTTTGTCGTGGGGATCGAGTGAAGCCGACTCGACGACGATCCGGCCATAGGGGGGGGCGCCTGGGTCAACAGGCAGCGGTGGAGATTTCACAATTTGACAAGCGGCCCGCCCCGTGGCAAAAAGGAGCAGATCAATATTCTGAAACAGGCATCACGTATCCAGTCTTTCCCGAGCGACCCGGAAAATCATGAAATCACCCTATCTTTTGGCAGGGGCGACGTTCCTGCTCCTTTTGCTTCTGCCGACCGGCCCCGCCCCCGTCTTCGCCCAGGAGGCCCTCACGGCCCCGGCGGCCCTCGACGCCGAAGGGCCCCAGTGCCCCCCCTCCGCCGCCGACATCGAGGCGAACCCTTCCGCCTCGGCCATCGTGCAGCGCCGCCGGCTCGAGGAACGGGCCGCCGGCAACCGGTTCGCCTTCCTGCCGTACAAGCCGAGCTACCTTTTGCCCTTCACCTACAACGCCACCCCCAACCGGCAGGTTTACCAGGACCTCGGCGACGACGTCGCACGGGTGGAGCTCAAGTTCCAGCTGAGCTTCAAGATGCCTCTCTGGGAGGGGATATTCGCCGACCGGGGGACCCTCTTCGCCGGCTACACCCAGCAGTCGTACTGGCAGGCCTACAACTCGAAAAGCTCCTCTCCCTTCCGGGAAACCAACTACGAGCCCGAGCTTTTCCTCAACCTCTTCAACGACCTGCCGGTCCTCGGGGTGCGCAACCGCATGGTCACCCTCGGCCTGGTGCATCAGTCCAACGGCCGGGGCGGGGACCTCTCCCGCAGCTGGAACCGCCTCTACGCGCAGTTCGCCTTCGAGCGGGGAAACCTCTACTTCGCGCTGCGGCCGTGGTACCGCATCCCCGAGAAGAGCGCCGACGACGACAACCCCGACATCGACAAGTACCTCGGCCACGGCGAGTTCTACGCCGTCTACGCCCTGGGCAAGCAGCGCCTGGGGCTGATGCTGCGCAACAACCTGCGCTCGGAGAACAAGGGAGCCGTTCAGCTCGACTGGAGCTTCCCCCTGCACAAGAAACTCGACGGCTACGTTCAGTACTTTAACGGCTACGGGGAGAATCTGATCGAATACGACAGCTCCAACAACAGGATCGGCTTCGGGCTGATCCTCGCCAACTGGCTCTGAAGAGGCGCGCCGCCCCTCCCCAGGCCCCCTTCACATGAAACGAGAGCCGCTGCCCGACGCAGCGGCTCTCGCATTTCAATCCCCCTCCCTTCCCCCGGGCTCTCCGGCCCTTCGAGAAAAACTAAACATCCCTTCCCCGCCTGCCGACAAGTAAACCAAGGGCAAGCTTTTTGATAAAGGGGTCACGGCGGTTCGATACAGGCCTATTCGTCATCACTTTAAAACGTTCCGCCTTCGGCAAAGCATGGTGTGCAGGCCCGCCCTGGCAGCGGGAAGCCTGAAGTGACTTTCCGGGGGCCACCATTCGGTGAAGGGACGAAACCGGTACCGCCCCGCCGTCTCCCCAAGTTTCAAGATCGTGCGTCGGCAGCCTCGCCATCCTGGCGGGGTTGTCGCGTTTTCAGGACCGGAAAATGGGCCGGCAAAACGGACCGGCAACGATAGACAGTGGTTTGTTTGCCACAGAGACACTGAGGGCACAGAGAAGGCCGGGGAATGAAAGCTCATTTCCCCGGACACGTTTCAACATTAATAATCCAAGAAGCAAAAGGAACCCCACATGTCTGAAGATACGACAGGATTTACCCCCCCAAAACCCGACCTGGACTGGAGCCAGGTGCGGGAGACCGTACTGATGCTGAACCTGGCCGTCGCCCAGATCTAAAAGGCCATGAAGGAGGGGGATGAGTCCGTAGACCACCTGGCGGACACCTTCACCTCGCTGGCCGGGAGCATCCAGGCTATCGACTCGGCTGCGGAAAACCTTCAGGATACGGACGAGAAAAGGGCCATTCTGGCAAACGTTCAACCGCTGGCCAAGCAGGTCAACAAGGCCATCATCGCCTTTCAGTTCTACGACAGACTGACCCAGAGGCTTTCCCATGCCAGCAACAGCCTT
>NZ_PKUB01000048.1:11488-46822 GCF_002868845.1 Desulfuromonas sp. | reverse complement strand
GACGGCGACCGCAAGATGTTCGAAGCGATCCATTCCGGCGCTACGGTGGAAGACGCACTGGCGCTGGCCGACCTGCATCCGCAAAAGAGCGCCCAAGAGGGGGACATCGAGTTGTTCTGACCGGCCCCCTTTTTCTATTTTTCAAAATCGAAGGAAATGCAGCCGGTCAGAAAAGATGGATCGCCGCGTACAGGACCGGGAGGGGGGCGAAGGCGAAGGAGAAGACGATGCCGAAGCCGGCCAAGGCGCCGGCGAGCTCCACCTCCATCCCGGCCTCCACCGCCTCGAAGACCGCGATGTCCGCCGCGGTCCTTCCGATCCCGAGCAGGACGAAAAATCCGATCAGGATAAAGTTCGTCACGCCGTCCGCCTCAGACCTTCAGCAGCAGGGTCCGCTGCCGCTTCTCGGCGTAATCGAACTCGTGGCTCATCCGCCAGACGACGGCCAGCCGGCGCCGCGCCGAGGGCAGGCGGCTCAGGGCCACGGCGATGGCGACCGCGAGACAGAGGGCGCCGCCGCGTCCGCCGTAGTCGAACCACAACTCCCCGCGGGTATAGTCGTAGCCGAACCGGAGCAGGGCCCCGTAGACGGCGGCATAGAGGCCGACCCGAAAGAGCAGGCGCAGGATGATTTCGGGCCGGATCAGGCCCGTGGAGGCCTTGCTTGCCAGGCGCTTCCAGCGGCCCATAAGGAGGCCGTGAAGGCAGAAGCCGACCGCCAGCAGGCTGTCGGAGGTGCGGATGGCGAGATATCCGGAAAGCACCCCCCAGCCAAGGGCGATCAGTGCGGTATCGAGAGTCATTCAGTTCCTCCTTCGGAGCCGCCCCGGAGCATCCCGGGCAACGCTTCATGATGCCCCAGGCGCACGGGGAAAAGCAAGTGGGCGACAGACAATTCCCCCTTCCGGTTGACACCGCGGCGGGCGCCGTCTTTAATTATTAGGCAGGCCGCAGGCCCATCCCCTTCCCCCCGGACCAGGGAGGCCCCATGAAGAACGAAGTCCGCGTCGCCAGCTGGAACGAGCTGCAGGATGAACTCTTCGCCGATTCGTGGAGCGAACCCCTGGGGCGGTTCCGATCCCGCAACGCCTTCCGCGGCCTCTCCGACGCATCCTTCCCCCTCCTCTCGACCCTGATCCGCCTGGAGGGGGACTTCGTTCAGATCGAGCGCCACCTCCTTCGCAACTTCAAGAAGTACGCCCACCGCGACGTGGTCCAGCGCGACTCCTTCTGGCACTGGCTCTCGGTGGCCCAGCACTACGGCCTGCCCACCCGCCTGCTCTACTGGACCTACTCCCCCTTCGTGGCCATGCACTTCGCCACGGCCAACATCGAGAAGTTCGACGTGGACGGCGTCATCTGGGCCGTCAACTACGTGCAGGCCCACGAGCTGCTCCCGGAAAGCCTGGGACAGAAGCTGGCGAAGGAGGGGGCCAACGTCTTCACCGTGGAGATGCTCGACGAGGCGGTGACCTCCTTCGAAGCCCTGGACGCCCTGGGGCGGGACGAATTCGCCCTCTTCTTCGAACCGCCCTCGATGGAGGACCGCATCGTCAACCAGTTCGCCTTCTTCTCCATCATGTCCGGCCCCCGCCACGGCGTCGACGCCTGGCTGGCCCGCCACCGCTCCATCTGGCGCAAGATCGTCATCCCCGCCGAGCTCAAGTGGGAGGTCCGGGACAAGCTCGACCAGGCCAACATCACCGAGCGGGTCCTCTTCCCCGGCCTGGACGGCCTGAGCCGCTGGCTCAAGCGCCACTACAGCACCAAGGAACGGTAGCGCCCCTCCTCCCCATGAATAAAAAAGCTTGTCCCGTCAACGCCCCCTATGATACCAGTGCGGGGCTTTTAACACCCTGTCTCACGCAAAGCCGCATCGACCTTCTTTGCATCCTTGCGGCTTGAGACAACGCAGGCGAACGGGCGAGAGGCCGATTTCGATTTTTCGCCCCCGCTGCCCCGCCAGATGGCAAGGTTTCTGCAGCACGTCCGAACCTGACGATAACGAAGCGTACAGCCAGATTCTGTTTTTCCTTGGAGACCCCGCATGATCCACCTGAACAACATCACCCGCCAGCACGGCTCGCACGTGCTCTTCCGCAACGCCTCCTTCCAGGTCCTCCCCGGGTCGCGCAGCGGCCTGGTCGGCCCCAACGGCGCGGGAAAGACCACGGTCTTCCGCCTTATCACCGGCGAGGAACAGGCCGACGGGGGCGAGATCCAGTGCGCCAAGAAGACCGTGATCGGCTACTTTTCCCAGGACGTCGGCGAAATGTCCGGGCGCTCGGCCCTGGCCGAGGTGATGGCCGCCTCCGCCGAGACGATGGCGCTGGGCGAGGCGATCCGGGCCATGGAGGCCCAGATGTGCGAGCCGATGGAGGACGACGCCCTGGCCGCCCTGCTCGAGCGCTACGGCAACGCCCAGGAGGAGTTCGAGCACCGCGGCGGCTACGACCTGGAGAGCCGCGCCCAGGCGGTCCTCACCGGCCTCGGCATCGGCCCCGACGCCTACGGCCGCCCGGTGGAGTCCTTCAGCGGCGGCTGGAAGATGCGCATCGCCCTGGCGAAAATCCTCACCATCAACCCCGACGTCCTGCTGCTCGACGAGCCGACCAACCATCTCGACGTGGAGTCGATCATCTGGCTCGAGCAGTGGCTGTCGGAGGAGTTCAAGGGGGCGGTGCTGATGACCAGCCACGACCGCGCCTTCATGAACCGCCTGGTGTCGCGCGTCGTCGAGGTGGCCGGGGGGACCATCACCACCTACGGCGGCGACTACGACTTCTACCTGCGCGAGCGGGAGATCCGCCGGGAGCAGCTCCTCGCCAGCCACCGCCGCCAGCAGGAGATGCTCGCCAAGGAGGAGGAGTTCATCGCCCGCTTCGCCGCCCGCGCCTCCCACGCCGCCCAGGTGCAGTCGCGGGTGAAGAAGCTGGAGAAGATCGAGCGCATCGAGATCCCCCCGGAGCAGAAGGTCATCAGCTTCGAGTTCTCCCCGCCGCCGCGCAGCGGGGACGACGTCCTTGTGCTCGAGGACCTCGCCAAGAGCTGGCCCCTTCCCGAGGGGGGGCAGACGCCGGTCTTCGGCGGGGTCTCGGGGATGGTTCGGCGGGGGGAGAAGATCGCCGTGGTCGGCGTCAACGGCGCCGGCAAGTCGAGCTTCCTCAAGGTGCTGGCGGGGCAGACAGAGGCGAGCGGAGGCCGCGCCGTGGCCGGCGCCGCCGTCGACATCGGCTATTTCAGCCAGCACTCCATGGACGTGCTCGACCCGAGGATGAGCGTGTACGACACGGTGCAGGCGGCCCTGCCCACCGCCTCGGTCGGGGTGATCCGCAACCTCTGCGCCGCTTTTCTCTTCGGCGGGGACGACGTCGACAAGCGCATCGCCAACCTCTCCGGCGGCGAAAAGAGCCGCGTGGTCATCGCCACCCTCCTGGCCCGCCCGCACAACCTCCTCATCCTCGACGAGCCGACCAACCACCTCGACATCGCCTCGCGGGAGGTGCTCCTCGAGGCGCTCCAGAAGTTCGCCGGGACCGTGCTCCTGGTCAGCCACGACCGCTACTTCCTCGGAGCCCTGGTGGACCGGGTGTTCGAAATCGACCATGGCGCGCTGACCGCCTACGAGGGGGACTACGACTACTACCTGCGCAAGAACGGGGAGGGGGCCGCGGCCTGAGGCCCTCAAAAAGAGTCCAGCAGCCCCCGCCCGCGCGCTCTCCGGAACCGAAAACATCATCGGCGCCGCCTTGACAGATTCCCGGCGGGGATGGGAAAATGCCTGACACCTTTATGGAGGCCCCATGAAACACGTGATGAAGTTTGCCATCCTCATGTCCATCGGAGGGGCCGCCGGCGGTCTGCTCGGCTATGCGGGCCAGTGCGCGGGCAGCACCTGAGGCATCCTTTCGACTCCCTGGTCAGGGATTCTGTACGGAGCGGTGATCGGGCTTTTTCTGGCCCTGATTCCCGGTGAGGGAAATCGCCCCGACAAGAAGGGCTGAATTCCCGAACCGAAAGACTCGGGGCGGGGAAGGGAAAAACCGGGCCCGCCCTTTCGGGCTTGTGCTATCTTTTAACGACGCCTTGAACCCGCCGCACCGAGACACAGCGAGAGGGCCCGCATGACCGAACTGCCCAGCGGGGGGACGGCGATCCCCCCCCAAGAAGCCGAGGAGAGAGACCTGGCCGGCCTGCTGGAGCGCTCCGCCGCCTGCCTGTCCCGTCTCGGGGACGACTACGCCGACTCCCGCGCGGGGCTGGAGTCGCTGCAGGGGCGCCTCGCAGAGGGGCGTTTCCACCTCGCCGTCCTCGGCCAGTTCAAGCGGGGCAAGAGCACCCTGCTCAACGCGCTGCTCGGCGAGGACCTGCTCCCCACCGACATCCTGCCGGTGACCGCCATCCCCACCTTTATCGAAGCCGGAGAGACCCTGCAGGTGCGGGTGGTCTTCGACGGGGAGCGCCCCGCCGAGGTCCACGCCCCCGGGCCGGACCGGCCCCTCGCCGCGATCCTGGCCGACTACGTCACCGAAGCGGGCAACCCGCATAACGAGCGCAGCGTCAGGCGGGTCGAAATCGCCCACCCGGCCGACCTGCTGCGCCGGGGGGTGGTCCTCATCGACACGCCCGGGGTCGGCTCGACCCTCCGCCACAACACCGAGGCCGCCCACCAGGTGCTGCCCCAGTGCGACGCCGCCCTGTTCCTGGTTTCGCCCGATCCGCCCCTGACCGAAATGGAGCTCGAGTACCTCGGCCGGATCCGCGACCGCCTGCCGCGCATCTTCTTCCTGCTCAACAAGGTCGACTTTCTCGAAGCCGGCGACCTGCAGGCCTCCCTGCAGTTCCTCCGGGAGAACCTGGAGCGTCACGGCGACCTTGAAGAGGCGCCGAGAATCTTCCCCATCTCCGCCCGCAAGGCCCTGCAGTCCCGCGTCTCCGGGGACGAGAGCGGCTGGAAGTCCAGCGGCCTGCAGGAGGTGGAGGAGCATCTCATCGACTTTCTGGCCAAGGAGAAGCAGCACACCCTGCAGGCCGCCCTGGCCCGCCAGGCCTGCGACATGGTCGACGAGGGGGCGATGCGGCTGCAGCTGACGCTGCGCTCCCTGGAGCTTCCCCTCGAGGACCTGCAGCAGCGCCTCGACACCTTCGCCCAGGTCCTGCCGGAGGTCGAGCGCGAGCAGCATGCCGCCGCCGACGTCCTGGCCGGGGACCGGAAGCGGGCGATCGCCCTTCTCGACGCGAAGGTCGAAGAGGTTCGGGAGAGGGCCCGCAGCGCGATACTGCCCCGGGTCGAGGAATACCTCGACGGCGAAGAGGATCCCGAAGAGATGGAGGAGTTGGTGCGCTTGCTCATGGCGCGGGAGACCCCGCCCTTTTTCAGCGCGGCGATGCGCTCCGTGGGAGAGACGGTCCGCAAGGAGGCGACCGACCTGCTGACCCTGAACCAGCAGCGCAGCAACCGGATCATCGAGAAGGTCCGCCAGACCGCCGCCGAGCTGTTCCAGGTCCCCTACCGGGCCCCGGCCGGCGCCGCCGCCTACACCCCCTTTTCGCCCCCCTCCTGGAGCAGCGAGGTCTGGGTCTCCGACATGGACCCCCTCGGCCAGCGCATCTCCCGCAAGCTCTTTTCGCAACGATTCCGCCGCAGGCGCACCGTCAAGCGCCTGCGGGAGCATTGCCGGTCCCTGCTCAACCAGAACGTCGAGCAGATCAGCTGGACCCTGCGCAGAAGCCTCGACGAGAGTTTCCGCCACTTCGACTACGAGCTGCGCGAGCAGCTGGAGAAGACGGTCGGCGCCACCAGGGGAGCCGTCGAGGTCGCCCTCGGCCGCCGCGAGGCACAAGCCCGGGAGACCGCTCCGGACGAGGCCCGGCTGAAGAAGGAACTGGAGGAGCTGCAGGCGATCCGCAAGGCCCTGGGCGCCTGCCCCTAGCCCTTCAGAGACACCCGCACTGCATAAAGAAAGCCCCGGTTCCTTGCGGAACCGGGGCTTTCTCTTGCCGGGACGCCGATAGAGGTCTCAGACGGCCAATCGATGGGCGTGGTAGCTGCGGAAGAGTCGCAGAGTGTTGCGCATGCACATCGCCACGGTCACCGGCCCGACCCGGGGGATGAAGAGCTCGGCCTTCTCCTCCGCCTCCGGGGAAAAGTTCTTGATGGTGGCGAAGTTGAGGCAGATGGTGCGGGGGGAGATCTCCCCGGCCCCGATCCTGGGGAAGGCCCGGGAGGGAACCCCGGTGATAACCATGGACGAGCCGGCGAGGGCCTCGGCCCGTGAGATCTCCGTCTCCACGGCCTGCCCCACTTCGTAGAGCATGGGGCCGAACTCGTCGAAGGAGTAGACCCGGGCGCCGTCGTTGGACATCATCACCGCCAGGGGGCGGCCCACCACCTCGCTGCGGTTGAAAATGGTGACCGTCTTGTGCTCGGCCGGCCGGGTGCCGCTGGCGCCGTAGGCGCCGTTGGCCTCGAGGATCTTCAGGACCGCCAGGGCGGTGCAGGGGACCACCGCCTTGCCGGCGGCGACGGCACCGTCGACGAGCCGCTCGTTTTCGTAGAGCTTGCGGATCCAGTAGGAGTGCAGCCCCTCGATGTCCTTGCGGTGGTCGACCACGTCCTTCAGGTAGCGGTCCTGCTCGTTGCCGAAGACGGGGTAGTAGACCATGATGCCGTGAACTGCCGGGTCCTCGTTGGCCTCGCCGATGGCCCCCTCCAGCTCCAGCCGGTTGCGGACCCGCAGTTCGTAGGCGATGCCCAGTTCTTCACAGGCGTTCCGGGTGTACTCAGCGTAGGTGAGCGAAGGGCCGTAGTCGCCTGCGAGAAAGCCGACGACCTTGAGCCGGGTGCCGAGGGCCCGGATCTCCTGCCTGATTTCCGCCCGGTAGCGCGCCGCGACGATGGAGGGTGTTACAAGCACTGGACAATCTCCTTTTTCCGATCTGCCCGGCCGGGGGCCGGTTCGCGCCCCGCCCGGGAGAAGGTTGATACAGCCACGAAAAGAAGGTTGCGAGGCTAGCACGGCGAATCGGGCGGGGCAATCATGTAGACGCGTCTACGCCATAAAAAATCATGCGGAAATTACGGGGAGCCGCTGCCCCCCCCTGTGACGCAGCCGGAGCGGTGGGGACCCGAAGGGCAGAAAATCTAATCGGGAGCGAAGCAGAGCGCGTAGTCGCTGCACGCCCCGCAGTCGGGAGACTTGCACATCGTCCCGCCGCCCAGGTCGCAGGCCTCCTTGAAGAGAAAGCGCTTCCAGCGCATCCCCCTGTCGTTGGCCTCCGCGAGGGTCGGGAGGTGACGGGCGATGGCAGCGGAGAGTTCGGGGCGTTCGAACAGGCCCATCGCCCTCCACAGGTGCCCGGGATGGGCGGCCCGCGCCGCGAGGATGCGGGCCAACAAGGCGGAGGCGGGGAGGTCCCTCCCCTGAGCGTCCTGCGGGACGTGGGAGAGGAGGATCGCGAGGACGTCCCCGTTGGTTTCGGGGGGAACTCCCCTGGCCGGGGTCGCATGTTGGAACAGGGCGTCCGGGTCGGCGCCGGGGAAATAGGTTTCCATGACGGCAGTAACCCCCTCCTGTTCCAGGCCGAGGGCCGCCGGCAGACCGGATGGCTCCCCGGCGGCGACGGCGATCAGGCAGGCGAAGAGGTGGCGGTCCTCGCCCGCGGCGCCGACCGGGGCCGGGCTTTCCATCAGCTGGCGGTAGACCGGATCGGAGGGGCTCAGCCGCGGGGCGTGGTCCCCTGCTCCGGCCGCGACCGAGGAGCGGACCGCATCCCCGCCGGAGGCGCTTTTCACAGCCCCCCGAAGCGCCTCCGCGGCGAGTTCGGCACAGTAGGCGCGCTCTTCGGGCAGGCCGCCGAGGACGGCGTCGACCCAGGCAGGGGCGATGGCATCGACCTCGGCGAGCGGGTGCCCCTCGGCCAGCTCCGCCAGGGCGGCGCAGGCGGCGACGGTAAAACCGCAGCCGAAGACCTGAAAGCGGATATCCACCACCGCGCCCCCTTCGACCCGGATGGCGAAGCGCACCGCCAGGCGCGTGCCGGCCTCCCCCGCCTCCAGGCCGACCTCGCCGGTGCCGTGGGCGTCGGGAAGGGCGCCTGCGCGGCTGTCGTCGGTGGCGTAGCGGCGAATGATATCGGTGTAGCCGGCCATTGATTCTCCAGGTTTTCTTCTCCCCCTTCAAGGTCGCCGAGCGAAGGACGTTTCCTCCGGGGGGGGCGGCTGCAGCTAGGGAAGCCTCAGGGCGATCTTGTCGGGGTGGTCAATGCCCTTCCTTGTGCTCCCGCAACGCGGTGGCGGCGTTCGCCGCCTCGAAGAGGAAATACGCCCCCCCCTCGTAGAGCACGTCATTCTTCAACTGGTTGCCGACCTGTTCCCAGTTGGGGAAACCGCGCAGCACCAGGGCCTTGCCGAACCGGCGGGCCAGGGCCTCGGCGTGATCGTTGCCGACGATCAGGCCGTACTCATCGCGCAGGTTCTCGGCATCCTCCAGGTCGCCGACCAGCACCTTGGCCGCCGGGATCGTTTCCAGCTGCGGCGAGTCGACGGTGGAGACGGCCACGGCGACCCTCGCCCCCGCCTCGTTCAGGGCCTGGCAGAACCCGGCCAGCTGGTCCGGTTCGCCGACGACCAGGACGCGGGTCTGGCCGAGAGAGAAATGGCCGTCGAGCATGGCGTCCTGAAGGCGCTTGCGCCAACGCGCGATGGGCGGCTGCGGCCTTTCGACCCCCGTCTCCTTCATCAGCCGCGCCGCCAGGGCGTCGGTCGCCTCGAGACCTCCCAGGTGGCGGAAGTGAAGGTGGCGGACAAAGGGGTTCTTCTCGAGAAGCGCCCTGGCGCACCCCTGCATCGAGTCGCCGACGGTGACGACCAGTCCGGCGTCGGCCAGCCCCCGGATCTGCTCGACAGAGATGCCGCCGCCGGAGAGGGCCGCCTGCTTCTCGCCGAGATGGCCGTCGAGGGAGGTCGACAGGTCGGGCAGCGCCAGCACCTCGTAGCCGAAGGAGGCGATGAACTCCTTGATCTTCTCCACCTCGACCGGCGTCAGGCTCGCGTGGGGCAGGAGCGCCAGCTTGTCGTCGTCGATGGACTCGGTCGGCGTGACCAGCTGCTCGATCATCGCCCTCGTCGCCAGGGCCCAGCCGCTCTCGAGCCCCCCCTCGTAGTCGGGGGTGTTGACGTGAACCAGGGGAAAGTCGATCTTGCCGGCGACGGCGCGGATGTCGTCCCCCTTGGTTTCTGTCAGCCCCGTGGTGTGCAGGCCGATCAGGCTGGGGGTGACCTTGCCGGTGATGTTCTTCACCGATTCGACGATGCTGTAGTCGCCGCCGTCGAGGATCGCCGTGACGTCGGAGACGGCGGTGGTCTGGATGGCGATCGGCTCGGCGAAGTGACGGGTGTAGTAGACCTTGGTATAGCTGGTGCAGCCGATGGCGCCGTGCATCAGCGGCATGCAGCGGTCCACCCCCAGAAAAGCGAGCGCCGCCCCCATCGGCTGGGAAAGCTTGAAGGGGTTGACCTGCAGCGGTTTCTTCGACTTGCGGCTCACTTCTCCCATGGGGCCCTCCGGGCGACGTTTGTAAAGACCGGGTTCTCCAGCGCGTTTTTGAGATCTTCGGCCAGGTTCAGCAGGCCGCCGTAGCCGCCGTAACTCTTCTTCTTCTCCTGGTTGACGTCGGCGAAGGCGATCCCCTTCTTGATCGCCGTGTAAAGGCTGCGCCCGCCGGCCAGCAGCAGATGCGCCCCGGTCTCGTCGATGATTTTCGACTGCTCGGCGCCGGGGTTCATCATCAGCACCCCCTTCTCCCCCAGATGCTCCCGCGCCTTTTCGCGGTCGGCCTCGGTGGCCTTCTTCACCGCCGTGGCCACCACCTCGATCCCCAGGTCCTGCAGGGCCGAGGCGATCGACCAGCTCTTGTTGCCGCCGGTATTGAGCACCGCCTTCTTGCCGCGGAAAACCTCCCGGTACGGCTTGAGCTTTTCTTCCAGCTTCGCCTCCTCCCGGGCGACCAGGCGCCTGGTCCGAGCGACCAGCTCCGCATCCCCCAGGGCTTCGGCGATGGCGAGAAGGCCTGCGCTGGTATCGCGCTTGCCGTAGAAGGAGAGAGAGACGGAGGGGATGCCGTAGCGCTCCTCCATTTTGCGGGTCAGGGAGACGAGGGACTTGGCGCAGACGATGACGTTGAGCCGGGCGCGGTGGGCGGTGCGGATCCGGGCGATGCGGCCGTCGCCGCTCAGGGTGGAGAGAACGCGGATGCCGAGTTCCTCGAGCAGGTGCGAATACTGCCACATGTCGCCGGTGACGTTGTACTCGCCGATGAGGTTGATGTCGAAGGGGGTGGCCTCTTCCGGCTCCGCCGTGCCGATCAGGCCCGCCAGGGCCGCCTCGCCGCCGAGGCGGCTGCCGAGGTTCTTGCTGCCGACGAAGCCGGGAGCGTGGACCGGGACGACCGGGACACCGTGCTTGCCCTCGGCGTGCCTGCAGACCGCGTCGATGTCGTCGCCGATGAGGGCGGTGACGCAGGTGGCGTAGACAAAGACGGCCTCGGGGGCGTAGCGCTCCACGATGTAGCCGATCGCGTCGAGAAGCTTCTGCTCGCCGCCGAAGACCACGTCCTTCGTGGAGATCCCCGTGGTGAAGCCGACCTGGGTCAGGTCGCGCCCCTCCCAGCCCGTCTTTGTGGCGCGGGTTTCCCAGGAGGCGCCGAGGCAGGTCATCGGCCCGTGGACCAGGTGGGCGGCGTCGGCGTAGGGAAAGAGGGTGATCTGCGCCCCCTCGAAGGCGCAGCCGCCGGTCGTCGCCCCCGGAGTCGGCGCGTTGCAGGCGGTCTTCCGCGTCTTGTTGTGGGCGCAGGCGCTTTCGTCGAGAAGGTCTTTGATCTTCGGTTTGGGTGTCAAGGGCTGATCCTTTCTGAATGCGTTGCCTTCAGATCGTCATCAGTCCCGTCGCGTCGTTGGGAGGGAACCCGCTGCGGCCGGCGGCTATGGCGGCCGTGGGGGTGATGGGGAACTCTTGTCCTTCCCGTTGCAAGAGTCTCGCCAGGGGAAAAATGCCCGCAAATTGGTCAAATCTCTGAAGGCCGGTCCTGTCGGAAGTTGCATTACAGGGGCAGAGCACGAAACTTATGGTCATTTTTTGGGCACACATGGGTCGATCATTAAGAACCAAAACCGCCGCCCCCCCCGACGGGCGCCCTCTCAAATGGAACGAAGACCGGAATCAAAAAGCTCCTTTTGCCCTTGATCCTCCCAAAAGACACCCCCAGCCCGGGAAGGACCGGCACACCTCTTGCTCAATCGAGCAACTGTATCCATAATGACCCCTCTTCCCAGATACGGGTGCCCCATGATCCTCCTCATCCAGAACGACGTCCGGGTCCCCCCCGGCATCATCACCGACATTCTCGCCGACCGCGGCGTGCCCTACCGAGAAGCCCGACTCTTCGAGGCCCCGGAGTTGCCCGCCCCCTCAGCCCTTTCCGGGATCATCCTGCTCGGCGGCTACATGGGGGTCCACGAACTGGCGGCCCACCCCCACCTGGCCGGACTCCCACGCTTTCTGGAAAGGGCCTTCGACGCCCGAACCCCCCAGCTCGGCATCTGTCTCGGAGGGCAGCTGCTCGCCGCGGCCCTGGGCGCCGAGGTCTTCCCGGCCCGCAACGGAGAGCGGGGCCCCCGTGCCGTCGCCCTCACCGACGCGGGGCTCTCCGACCCCCTCTTCGCCGGCCTGCCTAAGACCTTCCCGGCCTTCCAGTTCCACAGCGACAGCTTCGCCGTTCCCGAGGGCGCCGCCCATCTCGCCGCCTCTCCGGCCTGTCCCGGGCAGGCCTTCCGCCTCGGCAGGGCCTACGGCCTGCAGTTCCACCCCGAGGTCACGATGGGGATCGTCGCCGCCTGGTGCCGGGCGGTCGGGGAGACGGGACCGGTGGCGGAGGAGTTCGCCGCCGTCGAGGCCGAGCATCGCCGCCTCGCCGGCCGCCTCCTGGAAAACTTCCTCGACCTGGCCGGTCCCTGATCTTTCGGCAGGCAGGCCCCCCGAAGCTCTGCCTAAATGGTCGGCATCCCCGCCCCCGGCCATGCAACAAAGCGCCCCTTTCGCAGCCTTCTGGAAGTGGCACGCCCCATGCATTTCAGGACTCGCAGAAGAACCCGCCAGCAGCGCCGCTGGCTTCTGGCAACGCCGCCCCGAGACCGACAGGTCCCGGGGCTTTTTTGTGAGGTCGCCATGAAACAGGATATCCGAAACCCGATCGTCATCGACGACACCACCCTGCGCGACGGCGAACAGACCGCCGGGGTCGTCTTCACCCTGGAAGAGAAGAAGCGCATCGCCCGGATGCTTGACGAGATGGGGGTCGGGGAGATCGAGTGCGGCATCCCGGCCATGGGAAAAGAGGAGCAGAAGAGCGTTCGGGCCCTCGTGGAGATGGACCTCAAGGCCCGCCTCATCACCTGGAACCGGGCGGTCGTCCCGGACAGCCAGGCCTCCATCGACGCGGGTGTGACGGCGGTGGACGTCTCCCTGTCGGTCTCGGACATCCACATCCGCCACAAGCTGCGCAAGGACCGGACCTGGGTGGCCGAGCAGCTCAAGACGGCCCTCGGCTTCGCCAAAGAGCACGGGCTCTACGTCTCGGTCGGGGGCGAGGACGCGAGCCGCGCCGACCTCGACTTTCTCACCGAGCTGCTGGAGGTCGCCCGCGCCCTCGGCGCCGACCGCTTCCGCTTCTGCGACACCCTGGGAATCCTCGACCCCTTCGCCACCTACGAGAAGATCCGCACCCTGCGGGAGCGGGTTCCCGAGCTGGAGCTGGAGGTCCACACCCACAACGACCTCGGCATGGCCACCGCCAACGCCATCGCGGGGATCAAGGCCGGCGCGACCTACGTCAACACCACGGTCAACGGGCTGGGAGAGAGGGCGGGCAACGCCGCCCTGGAGGAGGTGGTCATGGCCCTCAAGCACGCATGCGGCCAGGACCCGGGCATCGCCACCGGCCGCCTGGTGGAGCTTTCCCGCCTGGTCGGCAAGGCGAGCTGCCGGCCGGTGCCGGAATGGAAGGCCGTGGTGGGGGAGAAGGTCTTTTCCCACGAGTCGGGCCTGCACGCCGACGGGGTCCTGAAGCATCCGGGCAACTACGAGGGGTTCGACCCGGCGGAGGTAGGCCTGAGCCGGCACATGGTCCTGGGCAAGCACTCGGGCAGCCACGGCCTGCTGTACCGGCTGCGGCAGCTGGGGTTGGAGCTGGACCGGCTCGACGCCCTTGACCTGCTGGAGAAGGTGCGCGGCATCTCCCAGCGCAACAAGCGCCCCCTGACCGACGGGGAGCTGCTTTCCCTGAGCCGCTCCGCCCGGCGGGTCGCCTGACCGGGGGGGACGCGATGGAGATACGCACGTCGAAGGACTCGGACTGGGAAGTATTTTTACGCTGGACCCGCAGGGAGGGCTGGCGGGTCCCGGCACAGGAGCTGGAACTCTACCGCGGCCCCCTGGCAGGCTCGGCCTTCGTGCTGCGGGCCGACGGGGAGGTGCGCGGGCTGGTTACCGCCGTCTCCCACGAGCGCAGCGGCTGGGTCGGCAACCTGATCGTCCCCGCCGCCTACCGGGGGCGCGGCTACGGTGGCCTGCTCTTCGACCACGCGACCGACGTGCTGGAGCGCCGGGGGGCGCAGGGCATCTGGCTCACCGCCTCGGTCCTGGGCCACCCCATCTACGAGAAAAGGGGATTTCAGACAATAGACAGCGTTGTACGCTGGGTCCGCCGGGATTCTACGCCCTCCGGGGGGGCCAAGCCGACCGCCCGACCCGAAGCCCTGTTCCGGGAGGATGCCCGCGTCTGGGGGGAATCCCGTCGCGGGCTCCTCGAGCCCCTGGCCCGCCGGGGCCGGGTTCTGACCTGCGGACAGAGCGTCGCCCTGCTCCAGGAAGGAGTGGATTTCCAGGTTTTTGGCCCCTGGAGTTCCCAGGAGTTCTGCCCCCGCGAAAACCGCCTTCTGCTGGCCGCAGCCCTTTACTCCTGCGAAAGGGAAGAGCTGGTGGCCGACGTCCTGAAGTCCTCCCCCATGGGCCAACTGCTGACCGCGGCCGGCTTCGTCGCCCAGGGAGAGTGTCGCCTGATGGCCAAAGGCCCGGCGACGCCCCCGGGCCAAAGAGGCCTGGTCGCCCTGGCCTCCCTCGGCAGCATGGGGTGATTCCTCAACCGGACCGTTCCCCCCCTCCGCCTAAGCCTCCGCCGAAAAAAGCCATAAAATCGAAGCTTTTCACAAAAAATGTTTTTTTGTGGTATCTTACTTAGGTACTTATGTTCATGTGTTGACACAAACTTTAGTTGGGGAGAACCGATTTCACCCCATAAGGGCGGGAATGGCGCATTTGAGCTCGCTGCATAAAGACCCCTTCTCGGTCGATAACCCGGAAGACGAACTCCCCGTCCTCCCCCTCTCGCCGGTCAACAAACCGGTGGTCCTCATCGTGGACGACGAAAAGTTCATGCGCACCACCATGCGCGACGCCCTGGAAGAGTTCGGCTTCGAAGTGTGTGAGGCCGAAGGGGGTCGAGAGGCCCTGGAACAGATCCAGAAGACCTGCCCCGACATGGTGCTGCTGGACGTTCTCATGCCCGGGATGGACGGGTTTACCACCTGCGCGGCCTTGCGCCTGCTCCCCGAGGGCGCCCACGTCCCGGTCCTCATGGTGACCGGCCTTGAGGACACGGAATCGATCTGCCAGGCCTACGAGGCGGGCGCCACCGACTTCATCACCAAGCCCCTCAACTACACCATTCTCGCACACCGGATCCTCTACATCCTGCGCTCCAGCCGCACCTTCGAGGAGCTCAAGGGGAACCAGGCCAAGCTGGCCCTGGCCCAGCGCATCGCCCGCCTCGGCAACTGGGAGTGGGTTTTCGAGCCGGACCGGATACTCTTCTCCGAGGAGGTCTGCCGCATCTTCGACCTTGGCGACAAGGAGATCGACCTCCCCTTCCAGGCCTTTCTCGAGTTCATCCACCCGGAAGACCGTGCCCGGGTGGAGAGGTCCCTCCTCGATGCCCAGCTCCGCCAGACCCCCTTTCGCATCGACCACCGCATCGTCCTTAAGGACGGCTCGCAGCGCTACCTGCTGGGCCAGGCGGAAGTCGGCCTCGACGCCTCCGGGACCCCGGCGCGCATGATGGGGACGTTCCAGGACATCTCCGAACGCCGGGAGTCGGAAGAGCAGATCCGCTTCCTGGCCTACTACGACTCCCTCACACAGCTGCCGAACCGGGTGCTGTTCAACGAACAGCTCGGCTATATCCTCAATCACGCAAAGCGCTACGGGCGCCAGGTCGCCCTGCTGTTTCTCGACCTGGACCGCTTCAAGCTGATCAACGACTCCCTGGGACACAGCATGGGCGACCTGCTCCTGCAGGAGGTGGCCCAGCGCCTGATCTCCGCCCTGCGCTCCACCGACGTGGTAGCCCGCCAGGAGAACGAGGACGAGACCCTTTCCGTGGCCCGGCTCGGCGGCGACGAATTCACGATCTGGGCCACGGACATAGAAAACAGCCAGGATGCGGCCAAGCTGGCGCAGCGGATTCTCGATGCTTTTTCCAAGCCCTTCCCCCTGAAACGGCACGAGGTCTTCATCACCGCCAGCATCGGCATGGCCATCTACCCTGACGACGGCGAGGACGTGGACAGCCTGCTGAAAAACGCCGATTCGGCCATGTACCACGCCAAGAGCCTGGGCAAGGACAACTACCAATTCTATTCCCAGTCCATGAACGCCGCCGCCCTGAAGATGCTGGCCATGGAGAACCGGCTGCGCAAGGCCGTGGAGCGGGAAGAGCTCTGCCTCCACTACCAGCCGCTGATGGACCCCCGCTCGGGCAGAATCCTCGGGGCCGAAGCGCTCCTGCGCTGGCAGCAGGGGGACCAGGACAGCGTGGCGCCGGCCGACTTCATCCCCCTGGCCGAGGAGACCGGGTTGATCGTGCCGATCGGCGAATGGGTCCTGCGCCAGGCCTGCGACCAGATCATGGAGTGGCAGAACCTTTCCCTGCCTCCGGTGCCGGTGTCGGTCAACCTCTCCAGCCGCCAGTTCTGGCAGGAGGATCTCATCGGCATGGTCTCCCAGGTACTGCAGGAAACCGGGCTCGATCCGAGCCTGCTGCACCTGGAAATCACCGAGAACATCCTCATGCAGAACGGGGAGTCGACCATCGCCATGCTCAACGCCCTGGAGACCATGGGAATCCGGCTTTCCCTCGACGACTTCGGCACCGGTTACTCGTCCCTCAGCTACCTCAAGCGTTTCCCCCTCGACTTCCTGAAAATCGACCGCTCCTTCGTCAAGGACATCGATCAGGGCAGGGAGGGGGCGGCCATGGTCTCAGCCATCATCGCCATGGCCCGCAGCCTTCGCCTTCAGGTCATCGCCGAAGGCGTGGAAACAGATCGTCAGCTGGAGTACCTGCGCGGCCAGGGCTGTGAAATGGTTCAGGGCTTCCTGGTCAGCCGACCCCTGCCCCCCGCCCAGTTCTCCCGCTTCCTGGCCCGGCACAACGGCGCGCCGGATTAGACGCGCCCGGCGACCCTTTCGACGCCAGAACGCAAAAAGGCCCGGGGCTTTTCGGCTCCGGGCCTTTTTGCGTCAGTTTTCCTTCGTGGGAGGGGTCTCCTCGTCCGGCGGCGGAACGCAGGCCCGCCCCTTGAGGTGGAACAGCAGGCGCAGCACACTCTTGGTCCGCTCGCTGAACAATTTCTCGGAAAAATAGGCCCCGGCGGCCCGCTTGGAGATCTCCGCCAGGGTCGGGTAGACGTGCACCGCCCCGGCGACCGTCGCCAGCTTGACGCCGCCGCTGACCGCGGTGATCCACTCGTGAATAAGCTCGCCTGCATGGGGACCGGCGATCTGGCAGCCGAGCAGTTTCCCCCCCGGGCTGAGCAGCACCTTGATCTTGCCCGCGGTCTCGCCTTCGGCCAGGGCCCGGTCGTTGCCCGCAAACGGTTCCTCCAGCAGCCGGTACTCGACCCCCGCCTTGCGGGCGCGCTTTTCGTTCAGGCCGACGCTCGCCACCTCGGGATCGGTGTAGGTGCACCAGGGAACCTTGGCGTAATCGACCTTGCGCGGCAGGCGCAGCACCGCGTTGGAGAGGGCGATCCCCGCCTCGTAGCCGGCCACGTGCGTGAAGGGGTACGCGCCGGTGACGTCCCCGCAGGCGTAGATGTGGCGAACGTTGGTGCGCATGCGGGCATCGACCGGAATGCCGCGGGGGGAAGACTCGACCCCTGCGGCCTCCAGGCCCAGATCCTCGACATTGGGACGGCGGCCGGTGGCGACGAGCAGGGCGTCCCCCTCCAGGGCCTTTTCCTCCCCCTCAGCTTCGGCGGGAACGACCGTCAGACGGATCCCTGAACCGGCCGCCTCGGCCCGGGTCGCCCGGGTCCCGGTAAGGACCTTCATCCCTTCGGCCTCGCGCCTCTCCCGCAGAATGGCCGCAAGGTCGGCGTCTTCGGGGCCGAGAATCTGCTCCATGAACTCCACCACCGTCACCTGCGAGCCGAGGCGCTGAAAGGCCTGGGCCATTTCCAGGCCGATCGGCCCGCCGCCCAGCACCAGAAGCCTCCCCGGCAGCTCGGCCTGGGAAAAAAGCGTCTCGTTGGTCCAGAAGGGCACGCTTTCAAGCCCCTCCACCGGCGGCAGGGCCGGCCGCGAACCGGTGGCGACGATCCAGCTTCTGGCCGAGATGCGCTAGCCCCCGGCCTCGACGGTGTGCTCGTCCAGAAAACGGGGCTCCCCGAAACGGACCTCGGCCCCGAGCCGGCAGAAACGCTCGGGCGAGTCGTGTTCCTGGATCCTTTCGATCACCTCCCGGACCCGCCTCATGACCGCCCCCAGATCGACGCCCGGCAAATCGAGGGGCGGCAGGCCGAACTCGGAACTGCGCCGGGCCAGGGACCACACGCCGGCGGCGCGGATGAGGCTCTTGGAGGGGACGCAGCCGTGGTGAAGACAGTCCCCGCCGAGGGCCGGCGCCTTTTCGAAGAGGACCGTCCGGGCGCCGAACTGGGCGGCCCCGGCCGCCGCGGTGAGCCCCGCGGCCCCCCCGCCGATAATGCCGAGGTCATACTCGTAGGTCGTCATGGCTCTCCCTTTTCCATGCAGGTATCGGTACGCGCCTTCTCTAATTAGTACAAGGAAACGGGTCGATTACAAGCCGGCACCGGGGGAAACCTCCTGCCGGCAAAAAGCACGGGAATCGAAAAGCGTCCCGGCCCCGAGCGCTCGCCTGCACAGCGGACACCCCGGGAGGTTATGGTTCTTGGGGATTTGCGGAAAGGGGATCGGGCGATGCCCGGCCGTCCCCTCGCCGCCGAAGCGGAACGGGCCGGTTGAGGCGTTCGGGGCCGGATGTCCGGGCGCAGCGAGCCTTCGGCTGACTCGAACGATCTGCGGTGAGGAGGGCATTCGCGGGGAACCAGGCAGGACGGCAAAGCCGCCCCGCCGGTCCGTCTACTTGGGCGAGATGAACGAATCGAGGTTCTTGCCGCGGAGTAGTTCCTTGGCCTTTTCGGCCTCGGCGAGGCTGGGATAAAGGTCCGCCACGACGCCCAACAGCACGCCGCCGTCCTTCCTGGGAATTTCTTTCGTAAAACTGGAGAGGCCCAGGCTCTTCAACTTGGCCACCAGGGAGTAGGCTCTCTCGTCGTTTTTAAAGCATCCGGCGTGGAGCACGAACCGGCCTTCGGCCTGCCGGCGGGCGGGGACCGACTCGGAGAGGGGCAGGGAAACCCGCCTCCCTGCCTTCGCCGCTGCCTGCTTCTTTACCTGCGCAGCTACCTGCGCCAGAGCCTCTTCCTGAATCTTTGCCTTCGATTTTTCGGGAGTCGGCTCCGGAGGCGAGGGCGGGAGAGGCGTCTCCACCCTTTCGAGAGCCCTGACGACAACAGCTGTCCGGCCGGCCAGTTGCGCCCGCCAATTCTCCTCGCTGTAGGGCAACAGCCGCTGCACGACGTAAAAACCGCGCTCGGTCTCGACCGTCACCGGCGAAGAGAACGGTTCCAGGCCCGCGAGTGCGGTTTCAACGGGAGCGGGAAGGTCGTCCGGCCTGCAGGATCCTGGAAAGTCGGGCGCCGACGCCCTGCGCAAAGAGAGAAGTCCCCCCCAGGAGATATCCGTCGCCATCCTGCGCTGCAAAGCCTCGGCCTTTTTCCGCTCGGCCGTGAACGCCTGCCTCAGGCAGAGATCGTCGGCAGCCGCGTCCCGCTCCCGGGGAGCCGGCCCCCGGAGTTCCAGCCTGCGAAGCAGTTCCTCGCTTTGCAGGCCAAGATTCCGGGCCCTTTGCGCGGCGAACCAGGCCATTCCCGGCTCTTCGGCCTTCAGGTAAAGCTCCCCGAGATAATAATAGGCGACGGCGAGGGCGGGGTCTCTGAACAGGGCGGCGCTCAAACGCTCCTTGCTCTCTTCCATGCGCCCGCCGGCCAGGTAAAGGACGCCGAGGCCGAGGTCGAACTCTTCGGGTTTTTCGGACAATCCCGCCGCCTTTTCCATCTCGGCGGTGGCCTCGCCCAGCAGCCCCAGTTGGTAAAGGGTCAGGGCCATGTCCCTGTGAAGGCGGGAGTTCGACTGCCCCTTGCGGGCGACGTGGCGATACTCCTGCAGCCCCTCGAAGAGGCGCCCCTGGCGGACCTGGAGTCGCCCGCGCTGCATATGGACCGTGGCCGACGGGCTATCCCCTCCGGCCCCGTGTACGGCCGGAGCGAAGACGACCAAAGCTGCCAGCAAAGCGATAGGGAAATACTTTTTCATGGCGTCCACCATTGCGCTATCTGTTTCAACAAAACGGCAACGTAAGTTACTGTATTTTATTGCTATTCGTCAACCTTAAGATTGTGCTTGCAATAAGGCGTCTGCTCTCGGACGGTTTCCGGCCCCTCCCCTGGCGAGGAATTCCCCCGGAAACGGGTTTCCCTGGGGCCGCATCGCTCCCCTGCGCGCCTCGGCATGAGGGAAAAGCCCGGAGGCGGGTAAACCTTCACAGGCGGGTTGAATTGACAGGAGGGTTTCTCGTGTTAAAACTTTAGTAGGCTCTAAGGAAAGAAGTGGAAGCTCAGGAATCCACCCTTCAGAGCCCCCGACCCTGCCGGAATGAGGAGGCAGACCAATCATTCCGGTGGCGACAAAGGGGGAAACGCATTCCCGCTTTGGTCGATACGCGAATGAATACTCAACCCGCCGAATATCCATATGAAAATCAAAAGTTTTACTGATCGTCTCTTTTCTTTTCTCGGGATAATTCTTTTATCCCCGGCAATGCTGGCGACAGCCCTGGTTATCTGGATGACAATGGGGCGGCCCGTGTTGTTTGACCAAAGACGCCCCGGATTAGCGGGAAAGCCCTTTCGAATCTACAAGTTCAGGACGATGGATGAAACGCGTGACGCCAATGGCGTTCTTCTTCCGGGAAAGGACCGGCTTACAAAACTGGGCAAGGTTCTGCGCAAAACCAGCCTGGACGAATTGCCCCAGTTGTTTAACGTCCTGAGGGGAGACATGAGTCTGGTCGGCCCGCGGCCTTTGAAAATGGAGTACCTTGAGATCTACACTCCGGAGCAAATGAGGCGGCATCAGGTGCGGCCCGGCATTACGGGATGGGCCCAGGTCAACGGCAGAAACGCCATCGACTGGGAGGAAAAGTTCAAACTTGATTTATGGTATGTCGACAACCATTCCCTGTGGACAGACGCCAAGATTCTTTACCTTACCGCCATGAAGGTTTTCAAGCGGAAAGGCATCCATCCGCCCGGGCAGATGCTTCCGTCGCGGCTGAAGAAAACCTCCTGAGAAGCAACGAAAGCGCTATGGGCCCCGGCAAAACCGAACGGAGCCCTTCTGTCTAGCGCCCCATTTCACAAAGAAAAGGGATATGAAAACAAAGAGCACACATGTATTGATCACAGGGGCCGGAGGGGAGCAGGCGATTCTTTTTTGGAAAGCGCTCAGGCAATCCAAAATGGCATTAAAGATTATCGCCTGCGATTGCAGTCACATGTCTGCGGGACTGTACCGAACGGAAAAGTCCTACACCGTCCCCCCTGCGGGCAGCAGCGATTATGTTCAAAAAATAATCGACATCGTCAAAAAAGAGAACGTGCACATTATCATGACGGGCAACATGGCTGAGATGGAGGTTTTATCGAAACAGGCCGCCTCGATAGAAAGGGAGACGGGGGCATACGTGGTGGCGCCCCCCCCGAAAGCCCTGGACATCGCGAAAGACAAGTGGAGGCTGGCGGTATTTCTCAAGGAATATGGATTCGACCATCCGAAGTCAGCGATTCCAGAAGAAAAAGACGATCTTGAAAATTTTTTGAAAGAAGTCCCTCTGCCCTACGTCGTCAAAGACCGTTTCGGTGCAGGATCGAAAAACCTTTCGATCGTCAGAGAAAAAGAGAACCTTGCTCATGCTTTGGCGAAAATCAAACACCCGGTCCTGCAGGAATACCTCTTCCCCGATGACGAGGAGTACACCGTGGGGTGTTTTTGTGACTCCGACAGCAACCCGGTTGGAAGCATTGCCATGAAAAGGAGACTGGGCCACGGTCTCACCCACAAGGCACAGGTCGTTGACGACCCCAGAATTTCCCAGTATTGTGAAAAAGTTGCCAGGGCAATCGGCCTTGTCGGCCCGTCGAACCTGCAATTGCGATTAACGGACCGGGGTCCCGTAATTTTCGAAATCAACCCAAGATTTTCAAGCACTGAATCCGCAAGGGCCTACTACAATTTCAACATGCCCGAAATGTGCATCAGGCATTTTGTTTTAAATGAACCCCTCAGCAGGCCGGAAACGACAACGGGCTATTTTTTCAGGGTTTTCGATGATGTTTTCGTCGCGTCAGAAGACGTGGAGAACATGGCGCAAACCGGAGAGTCCGTGACGCTATCGGGGGAAAGGGTAGACAACTTTTAAAGCCAGAAATCGACAACGGACCGACACGGCTATCAATCAGGACATCCTCATACCGAATGCATGTCTAAAACCACAGACCATACCTCCCGCCAAAGGGAATCGACCCGAGGCATCTACCATTCCCATTCCGTTTTTTCATATGACGGAGAAAAAACCCTTGATGAAATCGCTGACTGGGCCAGAAGCCACGGCCTGAGTTTTGTCGTTTTAACAGAGCATGACGCCGGATTCTGTGAGCAAAAGTTTCAGCGTTATTTGGCGCAATGCCGCGGAAACGACAAAATTACGTTTATCCCCGGGATGGAGTACTCTTTCCGAATCGATGACCGCGAGATCCACATAGGCGTGGTCGGGATAGAGACCTTTTTCGACCTCCCCAAGACCGGAATGGCCATCCAACCCTTTCTTGAGGCGGTCCGAAAACAGGGAGGTTTTTCCATTCTGCACCACCCCTCAAGAGTTATTGGAGATTTCGGAAATGAAACGCTCCAAGGCTTCGATTTCATAGAAGCCTGGAACCTGCGTCACGACATCAGGTACGCTCCGAACCGTGGCATCGTCGCACAGGCAAAAAGAGCCGATTTCAAAGGCCGATTTCTCGCCAGCCGAGACACCCACGGCTTCCGCGAAAAAGACAGGTTCCCTGCCATTGAGATGCGTCGGGAGGGAACAGCTCTCTCCGAAAAGGCCATACTTTCCTCCCTGGCCGGCGGTGAATACAAACTATTCACGAAGGGATGGGACCTCCGGCCGGATGGAACGTTCAAGCCCCGGCACAGGCTCTTTGGATTTTTGCCCCGCCTCTCCCTGATTCACCATAATTTTTATGAAATGGCAAGGCGCCTTTACAAGAGGGGCGTAAAAGTCCCGCCGCCGAAATGGCTCGTTAAAATGATGAAATGAGCCCCCCGAGCCATCGCGTCAAGGCTCTTCCGGTCCCCTCCCCTGCGTGTTCCCTCTCACCCCGTGACCTCCGGCAATTCGCCGGGTCGCCAAGCTCTCCCCGAACCCAAAGACAGAGGGGGCTCCGCTTGTGCGAAGCCCCCTCGACTTTTCCCAATGATCTTCTTCGGACGGCCGCCGCCTAGCGCCCCCCCGCCCCCCCCTTATCCGAGAGGGCTCCGAACGACTCGTCGAAGATCTCCACCAGCTCCAGGTTCTGCTTGGAGAGCATCATCGCGTTGCCGACGATGGCGTAGTAGAGGATGCTCAGGCGGGTCTTGGAGGTAATGTCCTTGATGCGCGGCACCTGGCGGTCGTTGAGCTCGTTGGCGTAGGCCCGCAGGTCCGCGTCGAGCTCGCGCAGCCGCTCGACGTTGCTGGTCTGCATGCGATCGAAGGTGCTCTCGACCTCGCCGAGGATCACGCCGAGCTTCCTGCGCACCTGCTCGAGCTCCTCGACCTGCTCCGGCAACAGCCCCTTGTGGTGATTGCCGATGTGGGTGTAGGCACGCAGCACGATGTCGCGGTGCCCGTCGGAGAGTTTCTGCAGGCGCCGGATGGTCTGCGGATACTTGTGGGAGACGGCCACCCCCTGCTGTTCGAGCAGGCGCATCGCCTTGAAGACGTTGGCGCTGATGATGTTCGACCACTGCTGCGACTTGATCAGCTTCTTGCGCTCCACCCCGATCTGGTCGAAGTTCTGCTTGAAGAGCCCGTCGAGGGTCTTGTCGAGGGACTGGTGGATTTCCTTGAGCAGGAAGCTCATGTGCTTGAAGGTGGTCTCGACGCACTCGTGCGGGTCCTTGACCTTCTCGAGGTTGAAGACCTCGCCTTTCTGCGCCTCCTCTTCCATGACACGGTGCTTGCGGTGGGTGTTCCAGATCAGGTAGACCGCAAACACCGCCAGCAGAAGCACTCCGAACCCTTTGGCGTAGAAAATGACCGTCGCAAAGAGGCCGGCGAAGGTGAAGGCGATAATGGCGGTCATGAACCAGCCGCCGACGACGGTCAACACGCCGGTGACGCGGTAGACCGCGCTTTCCCGGCCCCATGCCTTGTCGGCGAAGGAGGTCCCCATGGCGACCATGAAGGTGACGTAGGTCGTCGAAAGGGGAAGCTTGTTGGCCGTCGCGTAGGAGACCACGGCGCTGGCGACCATCAGGTTGACCGAGGCGCGCAGCAAGTCGAAGGAGGGGCGCCCCTCGACCATCTCGACCTTGGGGGCGTTGGCCGGATCGAGGCGGTCCCTGACCACGGTCCGTAGCGACTGGGGGAAGACGCCCTTGACCATATCGAGGGTATTGAGCACCAGGCGCACGATGGCGCGCGAGAGGAAAATCGACTCGAAACGCTCGTTGCCCTCTTCCTGCTGGCTAAGGTTGATCGAGGTCGCCGTGACCGTGCGTGCCTTGCGCGACAGCCACATGGTCAACACCATGATGCCGCCGGCAATCAGCAGATAAGTCGTCTGGGCCGGAACCTTCTCGGCTAAAGCTCCCATGGTCACGGTGAGCGGGTCTGCGGTCGCCATCGCCGAGGTGTAGGCGTGGACACCGGCCATCGGCACCCCGATGAAGTTGACCAGGTCGTTGGCGGCGAAGGCCATCGCCAGGGCGAAGGTCCCGACCAGAACGATCGGCTTGAGTATGTTGAACTTCAGCGCCTGCAGGATCGCCAGGAGGATGGCCGAGACGACGAAGATCACTCCGATGAGCAGCAGCCAGTTCGCCTTGATCCAGGCGACATCGGCCTTGCTCATGAAGGAAGCCCCCTTGGCCCCCTTGACGAGGATGAAGTAGGTGATCGAGGAGAGGGCCACCCCGCCCCAGAGGGCCCCGTAGCGCTTGATGCGCTGCTGGTAGTCGAAGGTGAAGAGGAGGCGGGTGAGGAACTGGACGAGGGCGCCGAAGAAGAACGAGATCGCCACCGAGAAGAGGATCCCCATGATGATGGTGATCGCCTTGGCGGTGTTGATGTACTCCACCACGGTGACAAGGCTGTCGCCGGCCTGGACGATCTTGAGCAGGGAGACGGCCACCGCTGCGCCGAGCAGTTCGAAGACGATGGAGACCGTTGTCGAGGTCGGCAGGCCGTAGGTGTTGAACTGGTCGAGGAGGATGATGTCGGTGAGCATGACGGCCAGGAAAATCGTCAACAGCTCCGGCATGGTGAAGAACTGCGGATGGAAGATCCCCTTGCGCGCCACCTCCATCATGCCGCTGGAGAAGGTCACCCCGGCAAGGATGCCAAGGCTGGCGATGAGCATGATCACCGTCCTCGGTGCCACCCGCGAGCCGATCGAGGGCGTGAGGAAGTTCACCGCGTCGTTGCTGACCCCGACCATGATGTCGAACACGGCGACGAGGACGAGGATGCCGACGCCGACCATTAAGATTTCAGTGCCCATAGCTCGAAATAGCCCTTCCGTCTAATGTGTTAGGATCCAGCCAGGTTTCTGTTCGCCCAAGCGGCCCAACGATACTCTACCCCTTCAATGCCCGTCAACCGCCAAGTAGCGCCCTAACACAAAGCTAACAAATTACTCCCGGCGGCGGCCCGGGCACCCTCAGAGTATAGCCGACTGAAGGCGGGCCGCACCCCCCGCTCCCTTTGCCTTCCCGCCCAGCCTTGGTAGACTTTGGCGAGCTCTCTTTCACAGAAACAACCGTTTGACAAGGAGGCCGCCGTGGCCGTCGTCGAAGTGAAGCACCCCCTGGTCCGGCACAAGCTGGGCCTGATGCGCAAGAAGAACATCAGTACCAAGGATTTCCGCGAGCTGGCCTCCGAGGTGGCGCGGCTGCTGACCTACGAGGCGACCGCGGACCTCGAGACCGAGCCCTGCTCGATTACCGGCTGGGCCGGACCGGTGACGGTGGAGCAGCTCAAGGGGATCAAGGTGACCGTGGTGCCGATCCTGCGGGCCGGGCTCGGGATGATGGACGGCGTGCTCAGCCTGATCCCGAGCGCCCGGGTCAGCGTGATCGGCCTGTACCGCGACGAAGAGACGCTCGAGCCGGTCTGCTACTTCGAGAAAATGACCCGCCGGATGGCCGACCGCACGGCCCTCGTGCTCGACCCGATGCTCGCCACCGGCGGCAGCCTGGTCGCCGCCATCGACCTGCTAAAGAAGGCGGGCTGCCGGCAGATCAAGGGACTCTTCCTGGTGGCGGCCCCCGAAGGGATCGAACGCCTCCGGGAGGCCCATCCCGACGTCGATATCTACGTGGCGTCGGTCGACGAGCGGCTCAACGAGAAGGGGTACATCCTGCCCGGGCTCGGCGACGCCGGGGACAAGATTTTCGGCACCAAGTAAGAGGGGCCTCATGACGGAACCGTCCCAGACCGACTACCGGTTTCGCGGCAAGGACGCCCTGCTCGGCGCGCAGATGCTCTTCGTCGCCTTCGGCGCACTGGTGCTGGTGCCTCTGCTGACCGGGCTCGACCCCAACGTGGCCCTCTTCACCGCCGGCGCAGGAACCCTCCTTTTCCAGCTGGTGACCCGCGGCCAGGTGCCTGTCTTTCTCGCCTCCTCCTTCGCCTTCATCGCCCCGATCATCTACGGGGTGCAGACCTGGGGGATTCCCGCGACCATGTCGGGGCTGGCGGCCGCCGGAATCTTTTACGTGGTCCTCAGCCTGATCGTCTCCTGGCGGGGCACCCGGGTCGTCGCCCGGATCTTCCCGCCGGTGGTGACCGGCCCGGTGATCATGGTCATCGGCCTGATCCTCGCCCCGGTGGCGGTGCACATGGCCAACGGCCGCAGCGGCGACGGCGCCCTGCAGCTGGTGCCGCAAAGCACGGCCCTGGTCGTGTCGCTGAGCGCCCTCGCCGTGACCGTCCTGGTCTCCCTCAAGGGGCGGGGGATGCTGCGACTGCTGCCGATCCTCAGCGGTCTGGTCGTCGGCTACCTCCTGAGCCTCGCCTTCGGCCTGGTCGATTTCACCGCCGTTGCCGCCGCCCCCTGGATCGCCGTCCCCGCCTTCGTCCTGCCCCGGTTCCACGCCCAGGCGATCATCTACATCCTGCCCGTGGCGATCGCCCCGGCCATCGAGCATTTCGGCGACCTCCTGGCGATCTCCTCCGTCTCGGGGAAAAACTACCTCCGGCAGCCGGGGGTCCACCGCACCATGCTCGGCGACGGCCTGGCCACCTCGCTGGCCGCCTTCTGCGGCGGTCCGCCCAACACCACCTACTCGGAAGTGACCGGCGCGGTCGCCCTGACCCGGGTCTTCAACCCGGCGGTCATGACCTGGGCCGCCCTCTGCGCCATCCTGCTCGCCTTCGTCGGCAAGGTCGGCGCCCTGCTGCAGACGGTGCCTGTGCCGGTCATGGGCGGGATCATGCTGCTGCTGTTCGGGGCGATCGCCGTGGTCGGCCTCAACACCCTCGTGCGCGCCGGCCAGGACCTGCTCGAACCGCGCAACCTGGCGGTTGTGGCGCTGATCCTGGTGTGCGGCATCGGCGGCATGGAACTCTCCCTGGGGGCGGTATCGTTCAAGGGGATCGGCCTGGCGGGCCTGGCCGGGGTGATCCTCAACCTGGTCCTTCCCTGCCGGCCCAAAGAAGAGGGCGAAATCGGCGTCCCGCCGGCTCCGCATTGAGGATAAGCCGGCCTGCGAGCAGGAATTTCCCCCGAGCGGTGACAAATCTGCTACCCTGTCGCCTCGTCATCCGCCCCCCTTCTCGAGGACCACGCCCATGGCCGCACCATCGACCATCCACCGGGTCGCCGTCGAACTCGCCGACGTCGACCGCCAGCTCTTCACCCGCCTGCAGGCGCGCGTCGCCCGGCACCCTTCCGAGACCGCCGAGCGCCTGGTGCTGCGGGTGCTGGCCTGGGCCCTGTGCCAGAGCCCGGACCTGGCCTTCACCCGCGGGGTCTCCGCGGGGGACGAGCCCGACCTGTGGAGCCACGAGCCCGACGGCCGGGTGCGGCTCTGGGTGGAGGTCGGCCAGCCCGACCCGGAGCGCCTGGTCAAGGCCGCCCGCCACTGCCGGCAGGTGATCCTGGTGGCCGGCGGCGCCAACCTCTGGCGCTGGAAAGAGGCCCACCTGGAACGGCTCGAAACCGTGCCAGGCCTCTGCGTCCTGGCCCCCGACGCGGAGCTCACCGCCCGCCTCGCCGCCGGATTGGAGCGCACCATCGACTGGACCCTGACCGTCTCCGGCGGCACCCTCTACCTGACCGTCGGAGAGGAGACCCTGGAAGGGACCCTCGAACATCTCGCCGGGCCCCCGCGGGACGAGCTGGAGCCTTGAGCGAAAAGCGGAAGACCGGCGCGCGAGACCGGCTCCTCCCCCGCCGCGTTTCCCCTCCCGGACATTAGCCCTTGCTCTATATGCAAGATAAGGGGTTGCGGTTTCCTCCGCCAGTGAGGACAATGTTCCTGTAACAGTCGCTTCTCACCGCACTCCGCCCGGCTCTCCGCCTGCCATCCCCGCCGGGCACATCCCGAACAGGCTTTTCATGACCGAAGAAACGCTTCCCGGCTTCGCCGAGCTGGCCCTCGCCCCTGCCGTTGCCAGGGTGATCGAGGACGTCGGCTACGAGACCCCCTCGCCGATCCAGGCCAAGAGCATCCCCCCCCTGTTCGAGGGCCGCGACCTGCTCGGACAGGCCCAGACCGGCACCGGCAAAACGGCCGCCTTTTCCCTGCCCCTGCTCAGCCGCCTCGACCCGGCCCTGAAGGCCCCCCAGATCCTGGTCCTGACCCCCACCCGGGAGCTGGCGCTGCAGGTCGCCGAGGCGATGCAGACCTACGCCCGCCACCTCCCCGGATTCCAGGTGCTGCCCGTCTACGGCGGCCAGAACATGGTCCAGCAGCTGCGCCAGCTGCATCGGGGCGTCCAGGCCGTGGTCGGCACCCCCGGCCGCATCCAGGACCACCTGCGCCGCGGCACCCTGAAGCTCGATCGGCTGCGCTGCGTCGTCCTCGACGAGGCGGACGAGATGCTGCGGATGGGTTTCGTCGACGAGGTCGAGCAGATCCTGGAGCACGCCCCGGAAGAGCGGCAGACCGCCCTCTTCTCCGCGACCATGCCGGCCGGCGTGCTGCGCATCGCCCGGCGCCATCTCAAGGACCCGGTCGAGATCCGCATCAAGAGCAAGACCTCGACGGTCGACACGATCTCCCAGTGGTTCTGGCAGGTCAAGGGGCTGCACAAGCTCGACGCCCTGACCCGCATCCTCGAGGCCGAGGAGATCGAGGCGATGCTCGTCTTCGCCCGCACCAAGATCGCCACCGTGGAGCTCTCCGAGAAGCTCGAGGCCCGCGGCTTCTCCTGCGCGCCCCTCAACGGCGACATGACCCAGCAGATGCGGGAGAAGACGATCGAGCGCCTCAAGAACGGCGACCTCGACATCGTCGTCGCCACCGACGTGGCGGCCCGGGGCCTCGACGTCAAGCGCATCAGCCACGTGGTCAACTACGACATCCCCTACGACACCGAGGCCTACGTTCACCGCATCGGCCGCACCGGGAGGGCCGGCCGCGAGGGCAAGGCGATCCTCTTCGTCGCCCCGCGCGAAAAAAGGATGCTCGCGGCGATCGAACACGCCACCCGCCAGCCGATCAAGCCGATGCGCCTGCCGAGCCGACAGGACATCACCGACCGCCGCATCGGCCTGTTCAAGGAGCAGATCGCCGAAACCCTCGAAGCGCAGGATCTGGAGTTCTTCGAGGAGATGATCGACAGCTTCCAGACCGAGTACGACGCCGGCCACCGCCGCATCGCCGCGGCCCTGGCCTACCTGGCCCAGAAGGAGCGCCCCCTGCAACCCGAGGAGATCCCGGTGGAGAGGAGGGCCGAAGCGCGCGACACCCCGCCCCGGCGGGAGCGCTCCGCGGGGCCGGCCGGCGCGGGGATGCGCCGCTACCGCATCGAGGTCGGGCGCGACCACGGCGTCGAACCGAAGCACATCGTCGGCGCCATCAGCAACGAGGCGAAGCTCAGCGGCAGCCACATCGGCGCGATCAAGCTCTTCAACACCTTCAGCCTGGTCGACCTGCCCGACGACATGCCCGCCGAAGCCTTCAGCCTGCTGCAAAAGATCCGGATCTGCGGCCGGCCTATCAAGATCAGCGTCGACAGCGGCGCCAAGGCCCCCGAGAACCCTGGCAAGTACCGACGGACGCCTTTCAAGAAGGGCGGGGAGGACCGGCGCTTCAAGCCGGGCGGAAAGAAACCGTTCATCGACCGGCGGGGTCCCAAGAAGGGGAAGTAGTTCCCGCCCGCAAAACGACAAGGGCCCATCGACCATAGCGGTTGATGGGCCCTTGCTTCGAGAAACGGGCGGCAGGCGGCGGCAGGGCGCCTCACTGTCGATCGCGGCCGCCCGATGGTTCCAGCAGCGGCTTGAGAAACTTTTCGAAAGTGACCTGCTGCTTGGCGGTCAGCAGATCGGTATCCCCGTAGTTATCGAGCAAAAAGGTGCCGACCCCGATGACGGTCCGGGGCAGGTAGCCGGTCCCGGCCACGATCTCTTCGATCTCGTCGATTCGGTCGGTTATCAGGTGTCTCAGCGCGTTCAGGTCGATTTCCATATTCTGATCTCCGGCAGGGGTGATGGGCGCATTTCCAGCGAATATAGTCGATCGTGCGCACCCCTTCAAGGGCGGAATGAAAAGGTCGGATTCAGAACCGGACGACCTCCCCACCCCGTCCCGGATCCTCATCGTTTTTGCGATTTGACATACACCCCACCGCGTCATACCTTTTCTTACAACTCAAATGGAGGTGACCATGCTCGCGATTCGTCTGGAAAAAGAGCTGGAGCAGGAGATCGACCTGCTGGCGAAAGCCAGGGGGAGCAATCGCAGTGCCGTGGTGCGCGAGGCGATCGTCCGTTACCTCGAGGACAACGAAGACCTCGAACTGGCCCGGCAGGCCCTCGCCGAGGCCCGCGGCAGCCGGTCCCTGAAAGAGCTGAGGAAAGATCTTGGCCTGGACGGTTGAGGTCAGCGACTATGCCGAGCGACAGCTGCGCAAGCTCGACTCCCCGGTGCAGAAGCGGCTTCTCGACTGGCTGGACGAGCGGATCGAGGGCTGCAAGACATCTTGGAGACTTGCGCTAAAATTTAGTTTAAACTCAAGCGCAACCCCACCCGCCCCTCTCTCCTGTCTTTTGAAATTGGCGGGTCATTTTCCCAAAAACAGCATATGACGACAAACTCTAAAGACCTGCGCACCATCGGCCTGATGGGCGCGACCGGGGTCGGCATCGGAGCGATTGTCGGCGGCGGCATCCTGGCCCTGGCCGGGGTCGCCTTCGCCACGGCCGGGCCGGCGGCGATCGTGGCCTTCGCCCTGAACGGCGTCATCGCCCTGCTGACCGCACTGAGCTTCGCCGAAATGGCCAAGGCCTTCCCCGAGTCGGGGGGCACCTACACCTTTGCCAAAAAGGTCCTCTCGGTGCGCTAGGCCTTCATGATCGGCTGGATTGCATGGTTCGCCTCGATCATGGCCGGGGCCCTCTACGCCGTCGGTTTTGCCTCCTACGCCTCGCTGGCCCTGACCCGCCTCTTCCCCGCCCTGATGGCCGACATCTCCGACCTGTTCGGCGGCCGGGGGGCGATGCTGCTCTTGGCGCACCTGCCGATTGCGGCCTATGCCGCCCTGCTCTGCCGCCGCAGCGGCGAGGGACGGCAGTGGGTCAATTTCGGCAAGATGATCCTCTTTGTCATTCTGATCCTGGGCGGGCTCTGGGCGCTGGGGGGGCGCCCGGAGGATACGGTCGAGGCGGCCCTGAGCCCCTTTTTCCCCAGCGGCGGCCTCGGCGTGCTGCAGGCCATGGGCTACACCTTCATCACCCTGCAGGGCTTCGACCTGATCGCCGCCGTGGCCGGCGAGGTCCGCCAGCCGGAGCGCACCATCCCCCGCGCCATGTTGCTCTCCCTGGGGGCGGCCCTGGTGATCTACCTGCCGCTGGTCTTCGTGGTGGCCACGGTGGGCGCACCGCCGGGGATATCGATCGTCGAATTCAGCCGCGCCAACCCGGACGGCCTGCTCGCCCTGGCGGCGCAGAACTACCTGGGGCCCGCCGGGTTCTGGCTGGTCATCGGCGGCGCCGTGCTGGCCATGCTCTCGGCCCTCTACGCCAACCTCTTCGCCGCCTCGCGCATGGCCCTGACCATGGCCCGGGACCGGACCCTGCCCCACCAGTTCGGCGCTGTCCACGAAGGGCGCGGCACCCCGGTGGCGGCGGTGCTGGCCAGCGGGGCGCCGATGCTCTTTCTGGTGTTGCTCCTCAGCGACGTTGCGGCCGCCGGCGCCGCAGCCAGCCTGATCTTTCTCGTGACCTTCGCCCTGGTCCACTGGACCGCCATCCTGGCCCGGCGCCGCGGCAAGGAGCGCCAGCCCCGCCGGGGTCTGGCCCGACTGCCCCTGGTGCCGGTCATCGGCGGCATCGCCTGCGCCCTGCTCGGCCTCTTCCAGGCGGTAGCGGTGCCGGAGGCGGGCCTGATCACCGGCAGCTGGCTGGCCATCGGCGGCCTGCTCTACTGGGCCCTCTTCGCCCGCCGCGCCCGGGTGGTCGACGCCGCCGCCGAAGGGCTGGACCCCCACCTGACCCGCCTGCGCGGGCGCAGCCCGCTGGTGCTGGTGCCTGTGGCCAACCCGGGCAGCGCCCCGGGCCTGATGGCGGTGGCCAACGCCCTCGCTCCCCCGGGGGGCGGGCGGGCCCTGATGCTGTCGGTGGTCAGCCCCGAGGCCCTGGCCAGCGGCCGGACCCTGGCCGATTTTCAGTCGGTGCTGGGGGAGATCCTCAGCACCTCGCTGGAGAGCGATTTCGCCCCCGAGGTGCTGACCACGGTGGCCGACCGGCCGCGGGAGGAGATCAGCCGGGTCGCCCGGGAACACCGCTGCGCCAGCCTGCTCCTCGGCCTGCGGCGCTTCGAAACCGAGGCGAGCGCGGAGAAAATCGAACGGATCATGGCCCAGGTCGACTGCGACGTGGTGGTCCTGCGGGCCCCCTACGGCTGGCAGCTGACCAGCGTCAAGCGCATCCTGGTGCCGGTGGGCGGCCACGCCGATCAGAGCACCCTGCGGGCCCGCCTGCTGGCCACCCTCTGCCGCTCCGGCACCGAGGAGATCACCTACATGCGCACCGTCCCCCCCGGCACCTCCAGCCGCGCCCGCCGCATCGCCGAGCGGGAGGTGACCCTGCTGGCCCGGGACGAGGTCCACCGCGACTGCCAGAAACTGGTGGTCGAGGCAGAGGACGTGGTCGCCGAGGTCTGCAGCCAGGCCCGGGAGTACGACCTGACCATCCTCGGCCTGCAGCACCCGGACCGGCGCCAGCGGCGCATCGGCAAGATCCCCGTGGCCATCGCCAACCAGACCGAGGGCCCGCTCGTTCTGATCGGCGAGCGCGGCCCCACCTTCGGCCTTTGACCCTGCCCCAGGCGACGCCCCCCTGTTTTCCAACCCCACCAACGCACAAAGGCCGCCGGTAACCCGGCGGCCTTTGTATGTTGCATTTTCCCAAGCGTATCAGCCTTTTTTCTTGTGGGTTGCGCGCATGGTCTTGCCGAGTTTCTCGATCTTGCCCAAGGACTTGGTCATCATGGCCCAGCCGTACCAGTAGGCGTAGTCCGGGTTGAAGTGGAACTGCCCCTGGTATGTGCGCATGCGGTGCTTCATGTACATCTCGAAGAGTTCCTGGTCGATGGCGGACATGCCGTCGATCTCAGAGCCGTTGGTGCGCATGAAGTAGAGGAAGTCGGGATAGGCGAAGGCGTAGTCGGCCGGCTTTTCGATGATCCCGTCCTTGTAGAGGGCGGCGACGATGCGGATCGCCTTGGCCATGAGGACGTCGGCCTCCTGCATCATCTTGTCGCCCATCTCGAACTGCTTGCGGGCGTAGGTCTCCGAGTGGCACTTCTTGCAGTTGCCGATCATCTTCTCCCGCTCGCGGTCGAAATCCTCCTTGGTCAGCCGGGCCAGGTCGACCGCCTTGACGGCCTCCAGGCGCTCTGTCGGCTCGCCCGTTTCGGGGTTGAGGACCCCGAGGGCCTTGAGGATGGTGACCTGGTCGTCGCGCCACTGGGGGTCTTCGGGCAGCGGCAGGCGGACGCCGAGGAAGCCCCAGGCGGTGTGGTTGTTGTGGTCGCCGCCGGTCATGTGGCAGTCCTGGCAGGCCGGCGCCGGGGCGCCTTCAGGCAGGTTGCCCGAGTCCCTGGCGAACCAGCGGCTGCCGTGCTTGGAGCTGCTCCACATCTCCCACTGGGGATGGTCGTAGCCCATGTGGCACTGCTGGCAGGCGCGGGGGTCCTTGGCCTCTTTCTTGGAGAAGCTGTGGCGGGTGTGGCACTCGTCGCAGGAGTTGGTCTGGTAGCGATACCCCTTGGCCAGCTGGTCGGCCTTCTGCGCCTCGGTCTTGATGCCCATGTTGTGGCAGCCGCCGCAGCCGCGCCCCCCCTCCATCAGCTCTTCAGGCTCGACATGGGTGATGGGCATGGCATTCATGGAGGTCCAGCCATGGTTGTGCTTCCCCTTGGAGAACTGGTCGAACTGCTCTTCGTGGCACTCCTGACAGACCCGCTCATCGGGGAAGGCCGCCTTGGCGATATCGGCCTCGCCGGTGTGCGCCTCGCCGTGGCAGGCCGAGCAGGAAATGCCGTTTTCGGCATGGGCGCTGACCCGCCAGTCGGCGACCTGACCGGGGGAGATTTCGCTGTGGCAGGTGACGCACCCTTCCTCCTCTGCCCAGACCGCGCCTGCAACAAGCAGCAGCCCGAGCACCAACCCAAACATTCTTTTCATCTCTACCTCCTTGGTGATGTGAAATGGCAACACAGAAAAAGATAACCGCATTTGTCATATTTGCAAGAATATTTTTGCACTGGTCGATAGAAAATTTTCCACGAGGGGGTCGGGGTCAGGTCTTGCCTTGCCACTTTTTCACCCCGCCCGGTTCACCATCTTGCTCACCGTCGCGTAGTGCAGCCCCAGAAAGGCCCCGATCTCCTTCAGGGTGTACCCCCAATCACCGTGGGCCTCCAGGGCCGAGGCCGCCCTTTTCTCCCGGTCCATATCGGGGCCGAAGAGATCCTCCAGCAGAGGTCGGCAGGCAAGGCGCTGGCCCCGGGGAACCTCGTCCTCGCCCCCCTTCTCGGCCAGCCTCTGCTGAAACCCCTCCACAAATTCCTCTCCCCCCAGCAGCACGCCCCCTCGCAGCTCTTCCCAAGGCGAAAGACGGCCGAGGCCGTCGTAGACGAAAGCGGCGTAACGCTTGCGAGCCTCCTCCGGTCGGGGAGCGAACTGGGCCAGGAGCCAATCGGTGGTGAGAAGATCGGGGGCCGGGGCGAGACCGGCGGTCGGCAGGAAGCTGCTCCAGGGCCACGCCTCAGGGGCCTCGACCATGTTCGCGGCGACGGGGTTGAGGACGATGTAGCGGCAGAGCTCGAGCAGGTAGCTCTCCTTCTCCACCAGGAT
>NZ_PKUB01000048.1:0-11435 GCF_002868845.1 Desulfuromonas sp. | reverse complement strand
TAAGGTGGCGCATCCCGCGGGAGAGGTTCCCCTCGGGGGTCTCGATGAGAAGGTGGTAGTGGTTGCCCATCAGGCAGTAGGCGTGGCAGAGCCAGCGGTGCCTTTGGACAACTTTTGTGAGGATGGAGAGGAAAAGTTCCCGGTCATCATCTCCATCGTAGATCATCCCCCGGGCGTTGCCGCGGGAGGTGACGTGGCAGGCAGCGCGTGGTGCACTTGCAACTTGAATCCACCCGGGCCATAGCTCCCTCCCCTATCCCCAGTAGATTCCGGTGGGATCGCGTTCAACCTCCTGGAGGAGACGATCAAAGTCCTTCACCGGGTCGATTTCCATGTCGGGATGCCATCGGGAGTTGCGATCCGCCCAGAAGAGAGACCAGAGCTTGGCGTCCGGATCGTAGCGGAACTGGGCGACGGGGATATCGACCCACGTGTCAGGCATGTCGAAAGCGGGGCGACTTTCCAAAAGGGTAACGGTGTTGCCGCGGAATTTGAAATTGAGGCGGATCTCGTTTTGCAGATGGCTCGGGATCTTTCCCTGGCAGTAGGCGGTGAGTTTCTTTTCAGCGAGTTGTTTTACGAGGGGCGGGAGGGGCATGGGGCCATCCTTTCAGAGGGGGATTTCTAGAGTGTAGAGGATGGCTAGCAAAACTCAAGAGTAAAGACTTGACCCCGCGTCATCCAAGCAAGTCAGGAATCATCCGGGACCTGACAGCTAATCATTGGTCGATACGATAAAATCACTGAGGATTAAATTAATGCTAGAATCATCGTACGTTCGTAGATTGAAATTCGGCTCGGCATTGCCCAAAATCATGAAAGAAAGAAGATCTATGTCAACGTCCTTACGATACAAACAGAGCACAGGTTTTTTTAGCGAAAGTGCAAATGCAATTTCATAACCTACCCCAATACTAGGCTGAGTTACCTCTGCTATAACCATATCCGCTGCTCTTAGCCATGAGATGTCCCTCTTAAAAACCTCACGCGGGCCCGGTTCTCCATGGTTAGGATCGATTTGCGCAACATGAGCGCCGAATATTTCCAACCCGAGTCGAGAAATAGCGTCCACTATCAGTCGATAACTCCTAGAATAAGTGCGCCCCCCTTTAATTGACCCTGCAAAATAGACTTTCATATGCCTCTTCAATTCCTATGTGCGCTGCAAACTCTGGTGGTTACTTCTTAAGGATAAATTTCTCTGCCATTTCTCCAAGCGCCCCCCCAATACTCCTAGTTAGAGTGATGGCTTTAGGCGAATCCCCATTTTTAAAAAGAGTATAAGCTTGAAGGAGGATGGCAACTTCCGCCCATAACCCTTTTAGGGTAACATGTTCTTCGACTTCCAGTGGCTTATTTGTACGTAACGACTCTTCTGTTTTCATGATTGCATCAATCTGACTTCCTGTAACATCACATGGAAGAGGGGTCATCTCCCTACCATGCGTTGCCATGCCTGGACCGGGTGCTGCTGCCATTAACTGCTCTACTAATGGCATGTCGGCTTGATATAGGTGAAGACTCCCGCACACATGAGTGAAGCTGCCAAGATCGATGTTAAGTTGCATTGAAATATGCTCTTGAAGCAGGGACATCCATGCGACGTCATATGGCATCCCACGAAATACATCTTGACTTCGCATGGTAGCAATTGCATGTAGTTTATGGTCTCGTATTAAAAACTGTATCTGACATAAGCATGGCACATCGAGAGTAGGGGCCCAATCTGCCTGAGGTAGATATATCTGCAATACAGCCTGTCTTGAATCCGGGTCTTTTCTAAGTTTTTCAACTAAGGCGTGTGCTTGGTTTATTTTTTGATGCTTATGCCGACCAAAGAGTCTCGGACCATATGCTCCATGCAAAGAGACGCCATCGTCGCTATACTTGCGAATCAGCGACAAGTAGTACTCAATTTCCCCAACGTTATCGGAACCCCGGAGAATCCAAAGCAACTCACCGATAAGGAAAAAGGGATTTAGTAGTCGGCCGGGTATCTCAAGCAGCCTTTCTCTCGGGTTAGTTAGTCTCTCCGCCCAGAAAACTATCTCTCTCGTTTCAAGATTTCTGGGCGAGGTTGGCATGCCTGACTCTAAAACATCACGAGCTGCAGCAAGCCAAAGATCAGTGAAGCAAGAATATGCCGTTGGTATATTCATAGAATTAGGGGCTGTGTCAGACTGAATTAGCGTTTGAGTTTTCTTGCCTTTACGACAAGGTAAAGTGGTAAAGAAGTTGGCATTTGGGGAGGTGCCAATCGGGGCAATGCACAAATTTCCCTTATTTGTACGACAGAAAATGCACTATCTTTAAGATATTGTGAGTAAGTTTCAAGTCTGCGGTGAAAATGGAAGATTGGACTAGGGAGAAAATCACTTACACCTTCAGGCATCCAACGCTCAAGAACGGGCCTTTCCTTCCAGTACCAACCTGGATCAAACTGCCAGAATGGCTCGACATCTGTTCTGCGCCATCCTGAACCAGGTGCGGCAAAGCAAGGGTGGTACACAACAAACACAAACACACCATCAGCCTTAAGCAAAGACGCAATTACGTCAATTGCCTGCGCAGCATCAGGCATGTCTTTTAGAGACATTATAGCCATTGCTGCGTCAAAAGTTCGTTCTAAGTCATGCAGCTTCGCTATGTCGTTTGCTATAAATTCTATACCCTGAGATTGCCGCTGTTCTTCACTCTTTGCAATCGAAATCATCTTACTGGAAATGTCTACGCCAGTGACACGCGCACCTGCCTGAGCAGCCCTTCTAGAAAAACCGCCCTCCCCGCATCCCACATCTAGCAAGCGACTTCCAGACATGGGCGATAGCATTCGAAATACTTCATCCCCATATAGTCGGTCTACTACGGCTTGGCCTCCAGCAGCTCGTGCCTTAGCCCAAGAGTCAGCGTTAATATCCCAAAGGTTCGCGACAGAATTTGCATCTGGAGATACTCCAGATGCCTCTTCATCCAGTATTGGAATGAAATCCTTGCGGTTACTCATAAGAATATGCCGCCTCAACTATTTGTGGCGCTAGGGCTCGGTTGAGATCTGGGGTTTTGTCGAGATAGCCAATTGATTGCAGCAGCCGAGCCTCCTCTTCCCAGTCAGATTTCCTTATTTCTAGTAGACGATAGCCTTCGGGGATAAAATATGGTTTTGCGAGAAGTAGTGATTCTCTCTCCTTTGCCAAGTCCAGCTTAGGATCAAGTTCACGCAACATTTCAATTGACTCTTCAGGGTGCTCAAAAGCCCATTCCCAGCCCTGCATTATACCCTTAACAAAATGATCAACTAATGACCTGTTTCCTTCAAATGTCTTTCTGGTGGTAAAATATACGTTACCTATGATTTTGATTCCAAACTTCTCTGGTTCAATTAGCCTAATATCAACGTTCTCTTGCCTTAAAGAAAGTGGTTCATCATACGCAAACGCTGGAAGGACGTCAAACTTCTTAGATATGAATCCGGGCAAATCATATGAAATTTCGACTTCGTGCATTTTGGAACTGTCAACTCCGGCACGCGCTACCATTGCTCGATAAGCTATCTCCGTATTTGACCCACTCAGAACTCCGACGGTATGCCCCTCAAAATCTTTAGGAGTCATTATAGAAGAGTTCTCATGGACAACAAACACAGAGGGCGACACTTGATTCACAACCCCTATGACAACCAAGTCTGCTCCCTTTTCGATTGCTTGCAGTACGCGTTCGGCACCTGCGACACCGAAGGTGTCGCCACCCAAGGCAACGGACTTGATTGGGTCTGACTCAAAGCCCCCCGATCGGATCTCGATATCTAAATTTGGCCCGAACAAATTTTTTGTCTTTGCGACGACCTCACCGGTAAAAGTCATTTGAGGAATCCATTCTTGCCGTAACGATATTGACTGGTGAGCTGCCCTAGGTGGGTGGGTGAAAAAACTCTTGTACACAACCAGAGCCAAAACCACTAATAACATTACCGTCAACAATATACGCAATTTTGTCATCATTGGACCTCTCTCGAACCTTTTTCTATTTGTTGTGGATGCTGCAACAGGCGCCCCACTAAAACGGCAGCAGCATAAAATGACAACCCAAGTATAATTGAAAGTACGAGCGAAGAATATAACAATTCAGGTTCCAGCTTTTTAACTGCAAGGAGAAAGTTCTTTCCTAGTCCCCTATCGGTCCCGGTTAGCTCTGACAGTATCCCTGCAATTACTGCAATCGGCGCAGCAGTTCTAAGCCCAGCAAGGGCAACAGGCAGCGAACCCGGTAATTTCAACTTAAAAAATGTATCCACCCAGTTTTGCGTATAAACCGCAAACATCATTTTTTCCTCTCGAGGAATGTCCTGCAGTCCTGCTCTAAAGGCTACTGCAAGAGGAAAAAAGGTCAGTAGTGCTGTCATGGCAACGATACCATATAGGCCAGGCAGCCATAGATGTACTAAAGGTGCAATCGCCAATAATGGAATTGCTTGACTGGCAATCAGCACAGGCCAGATAGCCCTGTCTGCCAATCGTACCCGATCCACAAGTACGCCTGTGACGAAGGCAAAGCAGACAGCCAGCAACAGGCCAAGAGCTGCCTCTGAGCTCGTCTGCATAACATCAATGGCGAGATGGCGCCATTGGGCCAGCGCGTAACATAAAACATCTTCCGGTGGCGGTAATAGAAAGTGCTGGATGTTGAGAAATCTAGTCGCGGCGGCCCATATGCCCAGGAGTGCTACTACCCAAGCAACCCCGAAGCCAGCATGCGAAATTTCCCACTGCCCTCGCCTGCCAGTTTTTTTAGGCCGTGCGAGACCATGGGCTTGTATGAGGCCTTCCTCTAAGGAGGCCACTGGTTTCCAGCCGCCGGGCAGGTCGTGTCCATTTTGAATCTTCGACAAAACTGCGTAGCAGGAATCATTAGCAAGCTTGCCATATCTCTGGGCATCCGAATCATGCGGGATTCCGACGTAAACGACAGAACCGGCACCAGCCTCTGGCCATTCATCTACAGAGCTTATGAGGGAAACCTCCCTGCCATTCCTTGCCCACAAATGCAGGGCAGGCCTTGCCAAGGCAACTGTGGACTCGTCGGGTGCCACAACGACCACCTTTCCAAGGGAAACAGCTTTTGTGAGTAATCTTCGAATCTCTCTTTCGGCAAATTGCTCTGAGTCAGTTTCAATTACTTCGGAACGAGTTGGCCGCGGGCTATTGAGGCCAGGTGCTGATTCAATGTTAACTTTCGTGCGGCGATAATTGTTGCTTTTTTGGCTGAGCGGCCTGGAAATTACGACCTCTCCCACAATTTGTGAAGGGCGCCCTCCAGATAGCACAACACATCGATCCGCAATGCGGCAGGCTTCCTCAATGGAGTGTGTCACCAATACAACTGTCATTGGATTTTTCTCGCGGCTCTCTGCAATCGCTTTCCTTATCGCACGATCGACACTGTCCCGAGTAATTAAATCTAATGCTCCATGAGGTTCGTCGAGAAGTAGCACTTCCGGCTCCGTTGCAAGAGCCGCAGCAAAGCCGGCACGGGCCTTCATCCCACCGGAAAGTTCAAATGGCAGGCAATCCTCAAAGCCTGCAAGCCCCAACTGCTTCAGCATATCCAGTGCGCGCCCCCTTGATTGGGGCACACGCAACAGTTCGAGTGGTAGCTCAGTGTTTTCTAACAGTGTCAGGTTGGGAAGAAGCGGTGGCGAAAAGAATGCATATGCTTGTCCCATTGTAGATCGGTTCTCTACCGGGTCGATTCCACGCACAGTTATTGACCCGCCATCCGGTCGTGAAAGACCTGAAATGAGATTCAGCAGGGTTGTCTTTCCGCAACCCGAGGGTCCAAGAATGGCAAGCACCTCACCTTCTGAAATTGATAACGAAAAATCGGAGAACAGTGAAAGTGACACCCTGCCATTTTTCCCGTAGGAAAAATCAAGCGACCTTAAAGCAATCGTATTATACATGACGACCCATGATTTTCTGAATCAGTGTGTTTGGAATTCTAGTGGGCTTTATTTTCTAAGGTCTCTGCATCCTGGACGTTGGCACAGCACTTATTTAGAAAGGGCCAAAACAGGTTTCCCTGTATAACAATGAATACAATGTTAGAAAGCCACATCTGGAAAGCAAGAGCCCCGCCAGTGAAAGTAGTAGTTGCATGTAGTGAGTGGGTATCAGAGGCCTGATATACTACGACAAACAGGATCGACAAAGCTACGACCATTGGCAAGTCTGCAAATGTCCTTGCAAGCGATGACTCCTGTGAAACCGATGAGCTTTCGTCTATCATTGCAAATGCCGTATCTACTATGAGATAGATAATTGCTACTAAAAGAACACACCCGTAGTACCACAGGTAGTCGGCATGATTAGTCCTGTCATTAATAACATAGCTACCCAAAAAAAATGTCGATACAAAAACCACAATCGGTATCAAGAACAGGCCAGCACAGATCAATGCTACTTGGTAGGGTTTCATCGCCGTTTTGGATAAAAACAAGTGAGCTACCAATTGAAAATACACAATTACAGAAAAAGATAATGTGTATAACAATGAAACCAGCTCCCACCATTCAGTAGGGTTAAATTTATTGGTGTAGGTGAACATTGATGACCATGTCTTTGGTGTAAAGCCGATTACAAGAAATATGGCCATAAGTAAGACGCCATTGATGACTTTGTGCAGGTTTATGCCAGAATCTGCCTCTTTTTGTATGTTGCGACTTTGTCGGACAATGTTTCCCATTATTTCACCTTTTTCACAGCAGTAAAGAGAGGCAGTTTTGTTTTTTTTAGGTTGCTTGCCTTGGTCCCATGAGGCCAGAACTTGCCGCGCCACTTTTTCACTCCACCCCTAAACCAGGAATCACAACACTCCCCCGTCGGTTCCACCGCACATGCAAATCCGTATCATCCCCCGGATGGAACACAAACAAATCCCCGCCGGCCTTCCTAGAAAGCACCACATCGATCTGGGTCGTCTGATCCTCCCGCACCAGCTCGGAGAGCACGTTCAGGCTCCCCTCGGTGGTCACCTTCATCGGCTCGTAACCGAACAGCCGCGACCCCGAGTTCGCCTGCAGATCGACGTAATAGGTCAGGGCCGGGTCGAGGTGCTTCATCTCGATGAAAGGAAACTTCGCGGGGCCAAGTCTTTACTCTTGATATTCCAGCGACCGAGTATCTACTCTTGATATTCCAGCGACCGAGTATCTACTCCACATTCAACCCCGTCTCCACGACACCCCCCCGCCGATTCCACCGCACATGCAAACCCCCATCATCCCCCGGATGAAACACGAACCGTTCTTGGGGGTCAAGTCTTTATTCTTGTTCTTCAATTCCGCAGGACCTCCTACTCCACCCCCAACCCCGTCTCCACAACACTCCCTCGCCGATCCCACCGCACATGCAACGCCGCATCATTCCCCGGATGAAACACGAACAAATCCCCCCCGGCTCTCCTCGAAAGCACCACATCGACCTGCGTAGTCTGATCCTCCCGCACCAGCTCGGCGAGCACGTTCAATCTCCCCTCCGTCGTCACCTTCATCGGCTCATAACCGAACAACCGCGAACCCGAGTTCGCCTGCAGGTCGACGAAATAGGTCAGGGCCGGGTCGAGGTGCTTCATCTCGATGAAGACGGTGAAGTGGCTCGGGTCCTTCTCGTTTTTGTGGGTGTGGCGCACCGCCTTGCTGGGGCGCTCCTTACCCTGCCCGTCGATCCAGCCGAGGTGGAAGAGGTAGTCGCTGACCGGCTGCCCCTCCTGGTCGCGGAAGCGGAAGTCGAGTTGGGCGAAACCGGGGCGCTTCTGGCGGGTGGCGGCGGTGTCGAGGGCGAGACTCTGCCGCACCTGCGCGTACCCGGCATCATTTGCCACGCTCAGGCAGTCGAGGATGCGCCGCAGGGCGGGGTGCCCCTCCGCGGAGGTGCGGCGCTTGATGCTGTTCATGATGCCGTGCTCGGGGCCGGAGTGGACGTGCTGCCACAGGGTGCCGAAGGGGACGCCTTCGACGGCGCCGTCGAAGTGGAGCTTGCCGTTTCTGGCCTCGAGGGTGTAGCGTCGGAAGTTCAGGTTGCCGGCCGCCGCCCGCACCACCATGTCGCTCCCCGCCTCGAAGCCGGCGGGGAAGACCTTGGCGGCGAACTCGTTCTTGAAGCCCTTGAGCACCCGGTCGCCGATCAGGCAGTAGGGACGGACGCCCTTCTCCTGCCAGACCGCCGGGTCGAGCCAGAGGTCGGCGAGCTGCCAGGAGAAGGCGCTGCCGAGCTCCAGGGCGCGGAGGATCTGCTCGCCCGTGTCCCCCAGGTAGCGGGCGTGGGCGAGCATGGAGCGGCCGTGGTGGGCGAGGCGCGAGCCGAAGTGCGGCCCGGCGAGGAAGACGAGGTTCTGGAGGGGACGGTGCTGGCAGCAGTCGCCGGTGTAGTGGCGGGCGACCCAGGCGCGAGCCACCAGGGCGCCGGTCGAGTGGGTGACGATGTGGAAGGGTTGGGACCAGTCCCGCCCGAGCTTCTCGTCGAGGGCGGCGTGCAGGGCGCGGGCGATGTCGCGGATCTCGACCTGGTCCTCGAGGGTGACGTAGCGGCCGAGATAGACGTCCTCCAGGGCGAAGCCGGCCCTGGCCAGCTGCAGGTGCAGCGCCTGGTAGGTGGTCGTCTCCTGCACCGACCAGCCGTGGATGAGAAATACCCTCTGCTTCACCCTTCCCCCCGAAAACAAAAAAAGCCGCCGGAACCGGTGTGTTCAACCCGATTGCGACAGCCTCAATTCATCAACAACCCCTCCGAAAGCATACTGTATACAAATGAATGGCTTATTAAATAACAAAAACAATGTGAAACTGTCAATAATTTTAAGTCCTTGAAATTACATTTGGGGGAGGCGGGAGATGCTCTGACAAAGCAGGGGCGGGAGTGAACGTCCCGTGGCAGGGTGCCTCTGTACTGAATCTCTCACCCTTGCCAGTATCGATCTTCAAGCAGGGTCCAAAGCAGAGAGGCGATTGGACACGGATCAAATCTGATAACGTCGGATTTTAAAATCAGAATCCTGAAACTCATGCTTGAGCTCGCTCTTTGAAGCCCGAGTGGCCCGACCTTGCCGCGCCCCCCCGGCATCGGTTTTGACCCGGCCCAGGATCCGATGAAAAATCAACCATGACGCTTGACGTTATATGTCGCTGAGCGTTATAGTTGAACTATGATTTTGAACTTCAATTGCCAGGAGACGGAAAAGATCTGGAAGGGAACCATCTCCCGGCGGTTGCCGCAGGATATCCAGGCCGTCGCCCGGAGAAAACTGAGGATGCTCAACAATGCCCAGACCCTGGCCGACCTGAAAATCCCGCCGGCCAACAGACTGGAGGCACTCAAGGGAAACCGGAGCGGACAACACAGCATCCGCATCAACGCCCAGTGGAGAATCTGTTTTGTCTGGCATGAGGGCAATGCCCAGGATGTCGAGATTGTCGATTACCACTAACCTGAACCCGCGAGTTCTGCCGAACCCACGAATTCCCGTTTGAGGGAGGACAGAAGATGAAGAAGTTGCCCAATATCCACCCCGGTGAAGTGCTGCTTGAAGAGTTCCTCGGCCCGATGGACCTCAGCCAGAACCGCCTCGCGCGGGAGATCGGCGTCCCCCCCCGCCGGGTGAACGAAATCGTCCACGGCAAGCGGGCCGTCACCGCCGACACGGCCTTGCGGTTGGCGCGTTATTTCGGAACCAGTGAAGCATTCTGGATGGGGCTTCAGGCCGACTACGACCTGGAGAAAGCGCGGGAGGTGCTGGGCGACCGCTTGGCCAAGGAGGTCAGGACGCGGGCGGCGTAGCCCCCCCGAGCAACGGATACGCCCTCCCCCTCCGCAACCCTTGATTTTCCTAACCCAATCCCCCATAGTGAACGAATCGCGCCCGCACCCGGCCCCAACAGCCCCGGCGCCCCCCACCCCGAGGACAGAACGAGTGCACGAAGTCGGCATCACCCGCAGCATCGTCGAAATCGCCGAGCGCACCGCCCGGGAGGAGGGCGCGGAGAAAGTCCTCTCGGTGACCGTGGCCATCGGCGCCCTCTCGGGGGTCGTCCCCGAGGCGGTGGAGTTCTGCTACGAGGCCTGCACCCTGGGAACAATGCTGGAGGGGGGGCGGCTGATCGTCGAGCACGTCCCCGGCCGCGGCCGCTGCGCCAACTGCGGCGGGGAGCCGGAGATCGACCCGTACACCTTCGAATGCCCCGACTGCGGCGCCTTCGGCCTGGAGAGGCTGCAGGGGGACGAACTGAAAATCCTCGAAATGGAGATCGACTGACCATGTGCATCGACTGCGGCTGCTCGGCCCCGGACCATGACCCCACGCATGACCATTCCTCTGCCCACGATCACACCCATAGTCACGATCACGACGGCGGCCCGAAGACGGTGCGCATCGAGGAGAACCTCCTCGCCAAGAACGACCGGCTGGCCGCCGGCAACCGCGCCCTCTTCCAGAGCAAGAATCTCTTCGTCCTCAACCTGGTGAGCTCGCCCGGTTCGGGCAAGACCTCGCTCCTCGAGCGGACATTGCGCGAACTCTCGAAGGAGACGGCCTTCGCCGTTCTGGAGGGGGACCAGCAGACCGCCAACGATGCCGACCGCATCGCCGCCACCGGGGTGCCGGTTCGGCAGATCAACACCGGCGCCGGCTGCCACCTCGACGCCCACATGGTCGGCCACGGGGTGGAGGACTTCGACCTCGACGCCGCCGACATGCTGATGATCGAGAACGTCGGCAACCTCGTCTGCCCCGCCTCCTTCGACCTCGGCGAGGACCACAAGGTCGCCGTCCTCTCCGTCACCGAAGGGGAGGACAAGCCGGTCAAGTACCCCCACATGTTCCAGGCCGCCGACCTCCTCCTGATCAACAAGATCGACCTCCTCCCTTATCTGGATTTCGACCTGGAGCAGTGCAAGGATTTCGCCCGCAAGGTCAATCCGGGAATTCAAATTCTGGAGCTCTCCTGCCGCAGCGGGAAGGGGATGGATGCGTGGTATCGGTGGCTCAAGGCGGGAATGGAAAAGAAAGTAACGAGTAACGAGTAACGGGTTCTGGGATTTGACTACTCGTCACTGATCACCCGTCACCCGTCACTGGCCTCAAAATTCACCCGTCACCGCCTTCAAGGAAAACCCATGTGCCTCGCAGTCCCCATGCAAGTGAAACAGATCGACGGCGACACCGCCCTGTGCGAGATCGACGGGGTGACCCGAGAGGCGAGCCTGATGATGGTGGAGGGCATCGCGGTCGGGGATTACGTCCTCATCCACGCCGGCTTCGCCATCGAGAAGCTCGACGTGGAGGACGCCGAAGAGACCCTGGCCCTCTTCCGCCAGGTCCTGGCCGACGGCGGACTCGTCGAATGAGGTACGCCGAGGCCTTCCGCGACCCGCAGGTGGCGAAGAAGC
>NZ_PKUB01000047.1 GCF_002868845.1 Desulfuromonas sp. | reverse complement strand
TCGGCGACGACTACCCGACCGCGGACGGCACCGGGGTGCGGGACTACATCCACGTCGTCGACCTGGCCCTCGGTCACCTCAAGGCCCTGGAGCGCCTCGCCGCCGGTCCCGGACTGGTCACCTGCAACCTCGGCACCGGTCAGGGCTACAGCGTGCTGGAAATGGTGAAAAGCTTCGAGCGGGTCAGCGGGCGGAAGGTCCCCTATGAGATCATCGCACGCCGACCGGGGGACATTGCGGCCTGCTATGCCGATCCTTCCATGGCGCAAAAGGAGCTGGGCTGGACGACCATCCGCTCGCTGGATGAAATGTGCAGGGACGGGTGGCGCTGGCAGGAGGGAAATCCGAAGGGGTACTCGGAGACGGAATGACAGTTGCGGTGAATCCTTTCCGGGGGGGACCCATCTCTAAACTCGATCGCCAGGATCGTTTCGGTCTGCACCGGACCCGGACAGGCCGCCGGTTGAACTGAAAATTAAAGGGAAGGCGCCATGTGGAACCTGCTGCGCTGGCTCAATAAAAATCTGACCGTCGCCATCCCGGCCCTGATGCTGGCCGGTTTCGGTTTCGGTCTGGTGGCGGAGACGGGTTCGCTGAAGGGACTGATCCTCCCCTTCACCTTCCTCATGGTCTACCCGATGATGGTGACCCTGAAGATCCGCCAGGTCTTCAAGGGCGGGAGCGGGAAGACCCAGGCCCTGACCCAGGCGATCAACTTCGCGGTCATTCCCTTTGTCGCTTATGGCCTGGGCAGGCTGTTCTTTGCCGATCGCCCCTACATGGCTCTCGGCCTGCTGCTGGCGGCCCTGGTGCCGACCAGCGGCATGACCATCTCCTGGACCGGCTTCGCGAAGGGGAACCTGGCGGCGGCGGTAAAGATGACCGTCGTGGGGCTGGTCCTCGGTTCCCTGGCTGCTCCCTTCTATGTCCAGGCCCTGCTCGGGGCCGAGGTGACGTTCGACCTGCCGGGGATATTCCGGCAGATCGCCCTGATCGTCTTTCTGCCCATGGCCGCCGGCTACGCCACCCAGCGGCTTCTTGTGCGCCGCTACGGCCAGGAGGCCTTTCAGAAGAGCGTGGCGCCCCGCTTCCCGGGCCTCTCCACCCTCGGAGTCCTCGGTATCGTCTTTATCGCCATGTCCCTGAAGGCCCAGGCGATCGCCGCCCGTCCCGGAGAGCTGCTGACCATTTTCGTCCCCCTGCTGATCCTCTACCTGTTCAATTTTGTTCTGAGCACCGTCGCCGGGAAGATGCTCCTGCCCCGCGGCGACGCCATCGCCCTCGTCTACGGCACGGTGATGCGCAACCTCTCCATCGCCCTGGCTGTGGCGATCAACGCCTTCGGTTCAGCGGGCTCCGACGCGGCCCTCGTCATCGCCCTGGCCTACATTATCCAGGTGCAGTCGGCGGCCTGGTACGTGAAACTGACCGACCGGATCTTCGGGCCATGCGACGTTTCGCCGCACCTTCGCGCCGAATGAGGGGCTGAAAGAGATGTCACCGCGACCGAGAAAACCGAGACACTGCCAGTGCCCTTTCCGGGAGGCTGGCAAGTTGGTCTTCAAGCCCGCCGGGACTCCCCTCAAGGACTTGGACAAAGAGGTCATCTTCGAGGATGAGATGGAGGCCGTGCGCCTCTGCGACAGCGAGGGTCTGACCCAGCAGGAGGCCGGGGAGCGGATGGGCGTCTCCCGGGGGACGGTCCAGCGCCTGGTGGCGAGCGGACGGAAGAAGATCGTCGATGCCATGACCCAGAGACGGGCCCTGGTGGGGGGGGGCGGGAGAGCAGCTGATAGGGCTCCTCGGCCCGGGGCAGGCAGGGGGATGGGAACAGAAGAACATCAAAGGGCGCGCCGACCGGCGCGCCCTTTGATGTTGGCGTGGCGTGGGGCTCAGAACAAGGACTTGCCGGCTTTGTCCAGGACTTTCTTTATGGCCTTCTGGTGCATCTCGTAGGTGGGGGCTGCATCGACCCCGGCTTTGTCCTTTACCTTGCTCCAGAAGGCATTGTCGCCTCCGTGGCAGGGAAGGCAGGTGCCGGCGCGCAGGATGCGCTGCTGTTCCTCCTTGTTGAAGGGCCGGGAGCCTTCGTGGGCCGTCTGCTGGATCTGCCGGCCCTCCTCGTCGACGATCCGCTCCAGTTCGAAGTCGACGTCCACCCCATTGTCCTGGGTGACGTAAAAACCGCTGCCCAGTCCGACCGCCTTGGTGCTCATGTGGCAGTCGGCGCAGGAGCGCGCCGCCCTGGTGGTGGTGTGGGGTTGGATCTGGTTGGTGCCGAGGCCGCTGGTGCCGTCGACGGTGGTGAAGGTCTTGTTGTGCACCCGGTTCTCCTCGCCCTCGACCTGGGTGAAGATCACCTGGCAGCCGGGGATGAAGGTGCTGACCTTCCCCTCGCTGTTGAGACCGAGGACCGGGGTTTCCCAGCGCAGGTAGGAACGGGACTCGTTCCAGGCGAAAGCGGTCTGGGCCCGGTTGTTCTTGTGGCTGACCATGCTCGGGTCGCCCCCGGGGGTGCCGTTGAGCCAGTCGCCGCTCGGCTTGGCGATGTCCTGCTTGGCGTGGCAGCCGTAGCACTGGGGGGCCCACTTGGCGTGGCAGGCGTAGCATTCGAGCTTCTCCATGTGCCCGGGAATGGCGACCATGGCGGCCTGCCCCTCGCCGCCGAACTGGGCCTCGGAGATCTGCGGCACGACGTGCTCCTTGCCGTCGAGCTTGCCGGTCAGGATGATCTTGCCCCCCCTTTCGCTGAGGTTGGTCAGGGGGTTGCCCCAGGAGGTCTTCAGTTCCGAGCGTTTGTCGAGGGTGCCGTGGCAGTCCTCGCACTCGATCTCCACCGCCTGCTCCTTCTTGACGTAGATGTTGCCGTCGCCGTGCAGGTCCTGCATGGTGTGGCAGTCGATGCAGGTCATCCCCTTCTCGTAGTGGACGTTTTTGGTCAGGTGGTTGTAGTGCTTGCCGTGCAGTTTGCCCTGTTTGCCCCCCTTGGCCGTCCAGGGGGTGCCGTAGCCGTCGCTTTCCATGGTGCCGATGTAGCTGACCCCGGTCCGGCCGCCGCGGTTGTGGCAGTGCAGGCATTGGGTCTCTGGGATCTTGCTCGTGAGGCGGTGGAAGCGGGGCCGGTCCTTCTGGCTCTTGTCGATCGCCTTGTCCCCCCCTTCGTAGGTCCCAGCGTCGGAGTAGAGGACGTGGCAGGCGGCGCAGCCGCTCGCCCTGTAGTCGCCGTCGCGCTGGTGACCGTCGCTCCAGATGTGGCAGCGCAGGCACTGGTTGCGCAGGTAGTCGTCGATGGGGTGGTTCTCCGGGCCCTCGGCCTTGGCGGGGTCGTAGGAGGGGATGGCCTTCAGCGAGCCCACGGCGTATTTGCCCTCGGGCTTGTCGTCGGAGACCGCGTAGTTGGCGTAAATCCCCTCCCGTCCCTGGCTGCCTGCGGCGTAGCGGGTCCCGCTGATCTTGCAGGCGCTGGTGGCGTGAAGCGATTTCAGGGCGTTTTCCACCTCATTGGGGTGGCAGGCGGCGCAGGTCTTGTCGATCACCCGCGGGTCGGAGGGGTTGGCGTACATGCCTTTGTGGGCAGCCTCCGCCCCTGTCGCCTCGGCGTCTCCCATGTGGCAGTCGGTGCAGGTCAGGTGGGCCATGCCCGGAACGTCGGCGAACTTCTCGATACCCTCGTGACAGGTCAGGCATTTCTGCGCCGCGCCGGCCCAGGCCGGCAGCAGCAGGAGCAGCCCCAATAGCGCAATGGCACCTTTTCTCATCGATCCTGCCTCCTCGTGAAATGGGTGGAGTTAAATGGGTGGAAAATAAAAAAAGTCTAACAGGGTTATGGGAAATTTCATGACCGAGGCTGTGCAATCCCTTTTTCGAGTGATTTTAGCTTCTTCTCTCCCCCTCGAGATTTTTCGCGATCGCCCTCCAGGGGCTGCGGCGGGAGGAACCGGTTCGCTCCTTTTGCAATCCGTAAAACAGCGGGTAGAATTCAACCCAGGAATGCCCCTTAGGGGCCCTGAAACCGATGCCTCCCCTTTGCCTTGGTCTGGCGTCGGTGCGATATTTCCATCGAAGACCTTTTTGCGAAAAAGACGAGGGAGGACGGCTTCATGACTGACCACCGCAAGGACTGGGATCAGCGGCTGGCCGAAGGCGGGGCGGTGGAGAAAATCGCCGGGGATCTGGGGCTGAAAGGCGGGGGGAGGCACTTCTTCTGCCCCGGCTGCCAGCCCACCGGCAGGGGCGAACCGGAGATGGTCATCAAGGGCGGGCAGTTCCAGTGCTTCCGGTGCAACGCCGAGGGCGACGTGGTGGGGCTGGTCAAGCTGGCGCGGGGCTGCGACCTGGAATCGGCCATATCCTGGCTGGAGCGGGAAACCGGGGCAGGGCCTCACTGAGATCCGGAGCGCCGGTCAGCCGGGGTTCTGGAAGGCTGCCAGCCAGGCCCCGAGGGTGAGCGCCAGGGCGGCCACCGCCAGCAGGGCATTGCCAAAGGGGGAGGGGAGCCCGCGGGTTTTCAGCCACGCTCCGGCGGTCATGCCCAGTCCGAGGCCGGCCACGAACCCGAAAAGGTGGGCGCCGAGATCGGTGTTCTCTCCGCTCGTCCCGAGCAGTCCCAGCAGGGCGGCAGCCGCCGCCAGGGGAAGGGGCCACCGGCTCCGGAGGCTGCGCCGATGGCGCATCACGCTGAGCGCCGCCAGCAGACCGACCGCACCGAATACCGCTGTGGACAGGCCCACGGAGCGGTGGTGCAGGTCCTGCATGTGGGCGTTGATCAGGTTTCCGAGAAGGCCCGAAAGAAGGAGCAGGCTCCAGCCGAGCCCGGACCCGACTTCCCGGCACAGGCGGACGATGAAGAAGCCGCCGATGAGCAGGTTGCCCAGGAGGTGCCGTCCGTCGGCGTGGAGGGTGAGTGCGGTGACGAGGCGCCACCACTGTCCGTCGAGGATCTTCCCTGCATCGGCGTTACCGGTGCGGACCCAGTCGATGGCCGCACCCCCGAGGGCGGGTTCCTGGAGAATTGTCAGGTTGTGGAAGACGCCCAGGAGCAGCAGCGCAGAGAGGGTGGCCAGGGTGTTGTCGGCGAGGACGGTTTTCGAGTATGTCGGGGGCCAGTTCCGGTTTTCCCCCTCGTAGAGTCGAAGCTCCCTGCGGGCCCGCTCTCTCAGGGTCGGGGCGACGAAGATCTCCCGCCCCCACCCGCAGCGCTGCACCCGGTGGGGAACGTCACGGGCAGTCAGCACCAGGGACCAGGTTTCGGCCACTTGCGAGGACAGGGCCCTCCCTGTCCGCTCTCCGGTTTGGAGAGAGACGAGAACCTCCCCCTCGGAGGATGATGTCCCGGCCGGCGGTGGGCCGGCCTGGTCGTTCGGCCTGATTTCGTTCTCCCAGGTCATCCGGCTCCCTCGGTTGTAGGAAAAGGCCGTGGGGGTAAAGAGGGGCCATCTCCCCCTGTCGCCACCCGGTCCGCTCTTTCCTTTCGCAGATAATCATTCTAGCAGTTTCCATGTCCGCTTTGGCAACCCTTCGTTCTGGGACGGCTTGTCAACCCGCGACTCCTTGTGCGCACCGGGGCGACTGGTAGACTGGGTTATAACGGGGAGGGAGGACCGGCGTGAAAAGTTTCGCCATAGCAGATGGTTTCGAGAAGGAGTTGCTTTGCCATCTCGGGGCGGAACGGGAACTTTGGGGCCCGGTCCACGGCAACGACGGGGTGACCCGCCTGACCGCCGTTTCCTCCTGGGACGATTTGGAGCCAGGGGGGCTGCCCCTGATCCCCCTGAAGAAACTCCTGTTGCCTCCACGGGAGGAGATCTGCGCTTTTCCGGGCCCCGGCGATTCGTTCTCCGATCCGCCATGCCGGCCCAGGGCCCTGGTCGGTATCCCCCCCTGCGATCTCTACGCCCTCGATTACCTGGACCGGGTTTTCGCCGAAGATCCTTTTTACCAAAGGCGCCGCACGGATATGCTGGTGCTCGGGACGGCCTGCACACCGAGCGATGAGTGCTTTTGTGCGCCGCGCCCGGCCTTGCCCCTCTTTGACCTGTTTCTCGCCGAGGGCCGGGTCTGGGCCGGTTCGGCCCGGGGGGAGGGGGTCCTGGACGGGCTCCGGGGGCTGGGGGCGGAGGAGTCGGACCTGCCCCTGCCGATGGAGACCATGGGGGGCCGGGGAGGGGCGTTGCCGGAAAACCTCCCGGAGTTGTTTTCGAAGAGCGCCACCCTTCCCCTGTGGCGCGAGACGGGGAGCCGCTGCCTGTCCTGCGGGGCGTGCAGCGCCGTCTGCCCCACCTGCTATTGCTACGACGTGGTCGACGAGGCCCTGCCCGGCGGCCGGACGGCCCGCCATCGGGAATGGGACAACTGCTTCTTCCGCAGCCATGCCCTGGTCGCCGGAGGGCACAACTTCCGGCCCCGCAGGGGGGACCGCCTGCGCTTCCGCTTCGAGCACAAGTTCCTCGGTTTCGGTCCCCTCCGGGGCGAGGTCTCCTGTGTCGGCTGCGGCCGCTGCGCCCGGGCCTGTCCGGTGGACATCGACATCTCTTCGGTGCTGACGGAGCTCTCCGGGGAGGAACAGCGATGAAGGTCGATTTTCTCCCCGTCCCGGCGCGGGTCGAAGCCATCGAGCGGGCGGTGCCCGACAATCACCTCTTTTATTTTCGCCCGGAGACTCCGATGGCGGTGGAGCCGGGGCAGTTCGTCGAGCTTTCGCTTCCGGGGGTCGGCGCCTTTCCGGGCTCCGCCGCCGCCTATCCCTCTTCGACCGAGTTTCAGGCCTGCATCCGCAGGGCGGGCCGGGTGACTTCGGCCCTCTACCGCCTCGAGGAGGGGGCCCCGGTGGGGATGAGGGGCCCTTTCGGCAACGGCTTCGACCTGGAGGCATTTGCCGGGAGAGACGTCCTGCTGGTGGCCGGGGGGTTGGGAATGGCCCCCTTGCGGGCCCTGCTGCAAGCCCTGCTCGATCGGAAGAAGGATTTCGGGGAGATCATCCTGTTGTACGGTTCGCGGGATCCCGCCGCCCTTCTCTTTCGGGAGGAGCTGGAGTCTCTTGCCCGTCGGGGACAGATCCGGCTGCGATTTTCGGTCGACTTCGTCACCGACCTGCCCTGGTCGTCCGAGGGGTTTTTCTGCAAGGTGGGGCTGGTCACCGGGCTGCTGGAGGATCTGCGCTTTGCTCCAGGGCGCACCACGGCGGCGGTGTGCGGACCGCCCGCTCTCTACAGCTGCGTTCTTGAGGAACTCGCCTCCCTCGGCATCGATCCGGGGCGGATCTATGCCACCCTGGAGCGGCGCATGAAGTGCGGGGTGGGACAGTGCTGCCACTGTGTCGTCGGGGGAAGGTTCGTCTGCCGCGACGGGCCTGTTTTTTCCCTGGCCGAACTGCGCTCCATGGAGGGCGCCATCTGAGGGGGAACCTTGTCCAGGCTGCGTCTGGGATATCAGCGCTTCACCTCCTGCTGCGGCTGCCAGCTGACCCTGCTCAACTGCGAGGCCGACCTGGCGGCTTTCGACGCCGCGGCCGAGGTGGTGGTCTTTCCCATGGCCTCCTCGCGCCCGGATGACGGGGGGAGGCTCGACGTCGTCCTCGTGGAGGGATCGGTTTCCCGGCCGGAGGAGCTGAGCGCGCTTCTCCAGCTGCGCCGCAGATCCGAGGTGCTCGCGGCTGTCGGCGCCTGCGCCCTGACCGGCGGGGTGAACAGTCTGGCCGGCACTGACCGCGCCGCTCTGTGCGAGGGGGTCTACGGGGAGACCGCCGCCGAGAAGACCACCTTCCCCCCGCAGTCCCTTTCCCGATTCGTCCGGGTCGACATCGAGCTGGCCGGCTGCCCCCCCGAAAGGGGTGAACTGCTGCGCACGGTCGGCGCTCTGGCTCGCGGGGGGCTGCCCGCCCTGGCCGAATACCCCGTGTGCATGGAGTGCCGTTGCCGGGAGAACCTGTGTCTGCTCCTTGAGAAGGGGCAGCCCTGCCTGGGGGCGGTGACCCGGGCCGGCTGCGCCGCTCTTTGCCCCTCCTTCGGGGTTCCCTGCGAAGGGTGCCGGGGGGAGGTGGCCGAGGCCAACCGCGCCGAGCAGTACCGGCTGCTGCTCGAGGTCGGGCTGCCGGAAGGGGAGGTGGCGGCCCGCATGAAGCGCTTTACCGGGGAGGAGCCATGAAGACCTTGCACCTGGAGCCCCTGACCCGGGTGGAGGGACACGGGCGGGTGGAACTGGTCCTGGAGGGAGGAGAGCTTCTGGAGGCCCGGGTGGCCCTGCTCGAGGCGCCGCGTCTCTTCGAGGGCCTTCTGCTGGGGCGCTCCTTTGCGGAGGTGCCGGCCCTGGTCTGCCGGATCTGCGCCATCTGCTCCTCGGTGCACCGGGTGACCGCGGCGGCGGCCCTGGAGGACGCTCTCGGGGTGGAGGTCCCGGCGGCGGCCTGGCGCGTGCGCGACCTGCTGCTGGTCGGCGGCCACATCGAGAGCCACGCCCTGCACCTGTTCTGCCTGGTGCTGCCTGACCTGGCCGGTGTCCCCTCTGTCCTGGAGCTTCTTCGGGAAGACCACCCGGCGGCCCGCGGCGGGCTGGCTCTCAAGGCCCTGGGGAACCGCATCCAGGAGGTGGCCGGCGGCCGGGCCATCCACCCGGTCAACGTGGAGGTTGGAGGGGTTTTGCGCCTGCCGGAGCGCAGTGTCCTGGAGGGGCTTCGGGACGACCTGGCCGCCTGGGAGGCGAGGTTGCCGTCTGTGCTCGAACCTTTCGGCGACCCGGCGGGGTATCCTCCCTCTTCCCCCGTCGTCGGAGTCGGCCTCTGCGTCAAGGCCTCTGCCGAGGTCCTGCTCCGGGGGGAGACCCTCGCCCTCGCGGATGGCCGTGAGGTCCCGGTGGAGGGCTATCACGGGCTGCTCTCCGAGCAGCCCTCTTCCTATTCCAATGCCAAGCGGGCCGGGGAGGTGCTCCTGACCGGCGCCCTTGCCCGGCAGGGGCGGGAAGGGCTGGCAGACTCCTGGCCGGGTGGAATCCACGCCAACAACGCCGCCCAGACCCTGGAATTGGCCTGGGCTCTGGAGCGGGCCCGCCGCTTGGTCGATGCACTCCTCGATGCCGACCCGGCCGCACCCCTGGCGGGGGCGGTCCGCCCCGGCGCCGGGGTCGGAACCGCCGCCATCGAGGCGCCGCGGGGTCTGCTGATCCACCACTACGCCATCGACGATCTCGGCAGGGTGGCGGTGGCGGACATCGTGACCCCGACGGCTGTCAACCAGGGGGCCATGGAGGGGCAGCTGCTCGCCGATCTGAAAGGGGTGGACGACGAGGAGGAGCTGAGGGCGCGCGCAGAGCGGATCGTGCGGGCCTATGATCCCTGCATCTCCTGCGCGGTCCATGTCCTGAATGTGGGGGGCTGTAAGCCGGGAGGCTGAGAGGCGCTTTTCTAAAAGGGCGTGCGGCCGAAGTGGCGCTTGGTGGCGTCCTGGAGCTTGCTGACGGCGTGGAAGGCCTCCTTGAGGAGGTCTTGCTCGTTTTTGGACAAGGTATATGGGTCAAGGTGGTGGGTGGGCGTTCTGCCCGCGTCGATGAGGGCGATCTCGTTGCGCAGGCGCAGGAAGCTGAGGGCCTCGAAGGCGGCTCGGATGTGCTCGGCGGTCTCCTGGTCGAAAACGTTGAGTTGGACCAGGGCCTTGAGCCGCTCCATGGTGGTCAGCTCCGAGCGCTCCTTCTCCAGGGCGAACATGCGGATGCAGTCGACGATGTAGATGCTTCCGCCCTGTTTCAGGGAAAGCTCCCCCTTGTTGTCGCCGCTCTTTTCGAGAATGAACCGGCCGAGCAGGCCCACCGGCACCTTGTAGCGAAGGTCGAGGGACATCATGTGGTAGAGGAACCCCTGGAACTCGCGGATCTCGCAGTGAACGATCTCGCGCAGGTCCTGGGCCAGGCTGGGGTCTCCCGCCAACGGTGTGAAGTCGAAGAAGATGGAAGAGTAACGGACCTTCTGGGGCTCGGGCTCGTTGACCCAGTCCTTGATGCGGGCCTGCCAGTCCCGCAGGCGCCCGCGCCAGGACGGGTTGTTGGCCATGACCTTGCCGTGGCACAGAGGGTAGCCGACCCGGTTGAGGGCCTGCACGAGTTTTTCTGCGAAAGGGACGAAAAAGGCGTCGATCTCGGGCATCCGTTCGTCGGGCACGTTCTCGAAGATGAAACCGTTGTCCTGGTCGGGGGAAAGGAGCATCTCGCGGCGCCCGCCGCTGCCCATGATGAGAAAACAGAAGCGGATGTCGGGAGGCTGCTTGCCTTCGGCCCTCATCTCTTCCAGGCACAGCTCGTAGACCTGCTTGATGATGCCGTGGTGGATGTAGGAGAGGATCTCCATGACTTCGGGGGTGCTCCGGGTTTCCGACAGCAGGCTGCGGGCCACTGTCACCAATTCGCGGCGGATGGCGGCGAGGTTTTCCAGGGAGGTCTCCTCCTGGATGTTGCCGATCATCAGCATCGCCTTCTGGCTGCGGTAGCGCATCAGGTCCCGGAGACTCACCATCCCGACCGCCTCTCCCCGGTCGACCACGGGCAGGTTCTTGATGCGGTGGCCGATCATGTAGGACATGGCCTCGTACATGTAGGTGTCGGGGCTCATGAAGTGAGGGTGAGGGGTCATGATCTCCCTGGCGCAGACCGATTTACAGTCCACGTCGTCCGGTGCGATGACCTTGGTGACCAGGTCCCTGTCGGTAATGATGCCGATCGGTTCCCGGGCCTCGTTGACCACCAGGACCGAGCCGATCTTTTTCTCGGCGATGCGCCGGGCGACGTTCTGGGCGATTTCATCTGGAGGACAGGCCTCCACCGGGGTGACCATGATTTCCGAAAGGCGCTTTTTGAAGGGGTAGGCCTCCACCTGGGTGAGGGCCTTCTGGGTATGGTCGGAGACGATGTCGTGGTAGAGGCGCCGGACCCGGGAGTGGACGATGCGGGTGAAGTACTCGCTGATCCTGGGGCTGTCTGCCTCGGCGCGCTTGAGGATCTCCTGGGGGATGAGGTAGCACTCGGTGGCCTTCACCGTGCGGGCTCCGCCGGTGTATGGCTCGCCGGTGAAGATCGGCGTCCCCCCGAAGACGGTCCCCTCCTGGCGGTAGTCGAGGACCATGTCCCCTCCGCCGGGAGTCAGGACGGTGATTTCCACCAACCCCTCCTTGATGACGTAGAGAAATCCCGTGGGGGGGGCGTTCTGGCGGAAGATATAGGTGTTGGGGGGGTATTTTTCGGTGCGCGCCGCGGCGCGGATTTCCTGGAAAATCTGGTCGGGGAGGTGGTTGAATGGTTCGGTGTCTTTTAGATGCTTGATCAGCGGCATCGGCGTCTTCCGGTTTCGGCTGGAGGATGAAGTTCAGGATGGCAGACGGGCTTCCCGCTCGGGGTGGTTCGGCTAGCCCATGTGAGATTTTAATATAGCCGGAAGACGGCGGACCGGCAAGCTGTTTCACCAAGCCGCGGCCCTTTTCCGAGTGGTGGCGGTGCCTGCCTGGTGGAGCTTTTTATTGTCGCCTTTTCGGGTCGCGCTCGAGAACGATGGCGAGGACGAAGCTGAAGATGCTCAACGCCATGATCTCGCCGACGTGAATGAAGACGCTTCGGGTGATCATGAGGTCAACGCCCATCAGGCCGATGCCGAGGACGGCGAAACCCATGGCGAGGCGCTTGCGGGTAAAGACTGTTTTCATCTTAGACTTCTCTTCGGGCGAATTTTTTCTTCCCATGGTGGCAGGGGGGGGCTTGCAGCCCTTTTAGGGGGCGAGGGCGCTCCCCTTGCTCTTTTCATCCTCTTCGCAACCGGGAAGGTTGTGCAGCTTGCGCAGGATGTTGTCTCCCCGCGCGGCCGACTCCTCGGAGAGTTTGGCCGCGGTGATGTTGGAGACGATGATGTTGATGAGGAATGCCAGGGGGCAGACGATGAGGGCCGAGGAGGTCGCCGGCAGGATGCCGCCCGCGCCGAACATCGGGATCTTTGCGATCCAGCCGATCATGGCCAGCAGGGTCATGCCGAGGCCGAAGAACATGCCGGCCATGGCGCCGTACTTGTTGGACCCGGAGTACCAGATGCCGAGGACGACGACCGGGAAGATGGTGTTGCCGGCGATGGCGAAGGCCATGGCGACGATCTGGGCGATGAGCGCCGGGGGATTGAGAGCGGTGATGACAACCACGCCACAGAGCACCGCGGTGAAGACGCGGCCGACGGTCAGCGCCTCCATGTCGGTGCAGTCGGGCTTGAAGACGGTGGCGTACCAGTCGTGGGCGATGGCCGAGGCCCCGGCGACGAGAAGGCCGGCGACGGTGGAGAGGCCGGCGGCCATGGCGCCCGAGGCGAGGTAGCCGATGAAGGCGATTCCCAGGCCGGCGCGCTCGGGGGCCGAAAGGATGATGACGTCGGCAACGGCCTTGCCGCCGAGGGGGTTCCAGAACTGGCCCATGGCGGCGTAGACGGGGGAGGACCAGTAGAGCAGGCCGATGAAGAAGAGACCCCAGAGAACGCTCTTGCGGGCGACGTCCTCGTTCTTGACGGTGTAGAAGCGGATCATGATGTGGGGCAGGCCGGCGGTGCCGACCATGAGGGTGAAGACCAGGGCGATGAAGTGGTAGAGGTCCCCCTTTGCCCAGGGCAGGTAGAGGTTTTTCAGTTCGGCGGCCCGGTCGGCCCCGAGCTGGCCCGTGACCACTTTGCCCTCCATCATCCCCGAGAGGATGCCGCCGTACTCGATCTGGGGAAGGATGCCTGCTCCGCCGGCCTTCTTGATGAGGACCCAGATGGGGATCATGAAGGCGGAGATGAGGACGACGTATTGGATCTGCTGGTTGCGTGTCACCCCGGCCATCCCCGAAAGGAGCATGTAGGCGCAGACGACGCCGGCGGCGAAGAAGACCGAGCCGACATAGCTGAAGCCGAAGATCCAGCCGCAGATCAGGCCGATTCCCTTGAACTGGGCGGTCGAGTAGGTGATGGCGATGATGACGGTCACCGTGGCGGCGATCAGGCGCACCGTGTGGCTGTCATAGCGGTCGCCGAGAAACTCGGGGATGGTGTACTTGCCGAAGCGGCGGATTTGGGCGGCGATGAGGCAGAGCAGCAGGACGTAGCCCCCGGTCCAGCCGATGATGTACCCGAGGCCGAACCAGCCTTTGAGGTAGAGCAGGCCGGCGACGCCCATGAAGGAGGCGGCGCTCATCCAGTCCGAGGCGATGGCGGCGCCGTTGCCGAGTTTGCCGATGCCGCGCCCGGCGACCCAGTACCCCGATGTCTCGGAGACCTTTGAGAGGAACCCGACGCCGATATAGACGCACAGCAAGGCGACCATGATGACGGCAGGGATGAGCTTGAAGCCCTTCTCCACCTGGAAAAGCTCCTGCCCGGCGGTCTCGGCTGCAAAGGCCAGACCCGCCGAGCCGAGGACGAGAGAGAGGGCCAGGCAGGCTTGGCCGAATCGTTTGGTCATGCGGGAAACTCCTGTCTGTCCGGCTACTTTGCCGCCCTGCGGATAGGGGTGATCTTGCGGTCCCAAAGGATGCAGTAGAGCTTGCACAGCAGGACGTAGCCGATGGTGCAACCCTGAGCGACCAGCCAGTAGTGGAGAGGGAAACCGAGGAAGCGCGTCTCGGTGATGAAGGACTGGCCAAGCCCTTCGGGGTCGCCCAGGCCGGCAAGCCAGATCACGATCGGAATACCGTAGCTCAGGAGAAACAAGATGATGATGACGGTCGAAGCAACACCCACCTCCGCCTTCATGCTCTGGGATGAGGGCTTGAAAAAGTTGACGTACACGCGGTCGTTTGCGGCCATGCTTATCTCCTTGGGGTCCTTGCCCCCTGGGGCGCAATGCTTTTCAAGAGGGGCAAGGCTAGGGCCGAAGGCTCATGCGGGAGAGGAGCTTCTTTCCCATCTCGTAGGCGGAGAGGCCGAGTCGGTAACTGTCCGATTCCTTTCTCCTCTCCACATAGCCTCGGTATTCAAAGGCCGTCAACAGGCGAATGACGCTCGCCTTGCTCATGTCCAGTTTTTCGCTCAGGCTGGAGAGCCGGACCTCGTCCCCCGCTTCGCTCAAGGCCTCCAGAACGTCGAGGGTGTTTTCCACGGCCTGAATGGAGTGTGGGTCTTTACCGTCGAAGTGCAATGGTCAGCTCCTCTGGGGCACAGCCGGGCGGAGGTGGCTGTCGCTGCCGTGGCGCACAGGCTGGTCCTTTTCCGGGCCTTTATCGTTTCGCTATCTGTAAGAAAATAATACATCGTTTTATTTTGTCAACGATTTATTGCTTTTCAAGGGGTAAAATAGTGAGGTGGGTGACTCCAATGGTTGGAGGTGAGGTCATCCTCCTGGGGTCAAAAGGGGTGAAGTTGATACTTCGGGGAGAGGGCAGACCGCGAAAGAGGATGAAGCCGTAGCGGGCGGGGACGACACGTTCCTGCAACGGGGTCGATCAGGAGCAAAGAAGCTTTTCGATGATGGGTCGGTCGGCGGGGAGGATGTCGAAGTCGGCGAGGGCTTCGGGGCGAACCCAGCGGTGCTCGGCGACTTCCAGGTTGCGGATGCGGTTGCCCAGGGGACGGCATTCAAAGGCCAGCACCAGCACGGGACCCCAATCGTAGCGGTAGTAGGCGACTTCCAAAATGGGGCCGACGGCCACCTCGAGGTCGAGTTCCTCGCGGATCTCCCGCCTCAGGCAGTCCTGGGGAGACGCGTCGTCGTCCAGTTTGCCGCCGGGGAATTCCCACAGGCCCGCATGGCGACTTCCTTCGGGGCGGCGGGTGATGAGCACCTGTTTCTCTTTCCGAATGATCGCGGCGGTGACAAGGAGGGGGAGCATCGGTCGTTTCTTTCTCCTGGGGCAGGGGCTGTTGGTGCGTCGGGCGTCGCCAGTATACATGGGCCACGTCTCTGGAAAAAGGGGCTTTTTTTGCTGACAGGTCAGAAGGGGATGTGTTAAGAATTGCCCGCTGATTTTTACCGCGCGCTGGCGCTGAAGCCAAAAGAGGAGCCTATGTTCCACATCTCGGAAAAGGGGCGCGGCATCCGGGAGATGTTCGACGCCATCGCCCCGCGTTACGATCTGCTCAACCGCGTGCTCTCTTTGGGCATCGACCGCCGCTGGCGCACCTTTGCAGTGAGGCAGTTGCAGATTCCGGAGGGGGGGAAGGTTCTCGACGTGGCGACGGGGACCGGGGACGTGGCCCTGGAGATCGCCACCCAGACCCCCGAGTCGGTGCATATCGTCGGCGAGGACTTTACCCAGGGGATGCTGGTTCTGGGCAAGGAGAAGATCGCCGAGTCCCCCCACCGCTCCCGGATCTCCCTGGTCAACGCTCCCTGCGAGGCGATGCCCCACCCCTCGCGCACCTTCGATGGCGTCACCATCGCCTTCGGCATTCGCAACGTGGTCGATCGACCGGCCGGTCTCCGGGAGATGCACCGGGTCCTGAAGCCGGGCGGCCGCGCGGTGATTCTCGAGTTTTCCAATCCCCGCAGCCGCCTCTTCAAGGCGCTCTATCACTTCTACTTTCGTCGCATCCTCCCCTTTGTCGGTGGCCTGATCTCCAGGCGCAGCGCCTATCAGTACCTGCCCGACTCCGTCCTTGAGTTTCCCGACCAGGAGTCTTTCATGGCCCTTATGGCGGAGGCCGGCTTCACCCGTCTCCGGCATTTCGACCAGACCTTCGGTATCGCAACGGTTTATGTCGGCGAGCGAGACTGAGGGCTGGGATAAGTTGCGACGATGAAAAGGCGGCTTCGGCCGCCTTTTTTGTTGCTCTGCTCCTCGCCCCTCAAACGGCCCGCTGAAGCTTCTTTTGTGAAGGCAAAAACTTTTGCAGCTTCAGGAGTAAAAGCGATACGCCCTATCCCCCGTTGCGACTGACCCCGGGAAAAAGAGAGCGATTGGAAGGCGAGGCGGCCCGGCCCTATGCCTTGCGCCCGGGGCCCCGCTGTCCCCTGTAAGTCCTGATAGTTCTCTCGTTCGAAGCATTACGGAAAAGGCCGCATCCTGCCCCGAAACAGACTCCCGCCGCATTGCCACCCCGCCCCTCTTCGCCCTTTTTGATATTGGGCCGGTCCGCGCCTTGGACGGCAGACGCCCATCCCTTGCTGGCCCCCTAGGTAAAACTTTAAAAAAAACCAGCTTTCTGGAGAATAACCGTTATGCGTGATGCAAAGTCATTTCTCTGAGGTAAACTTCATTTTATTCCGGGTCTTTTCTGACCGCCTCGGTCCCTTTTTTATTAATAGACAGCCTCGAAAGGGGCGAGATTTGAATCTCGACTCCGTATCTAAGCCTGAGCAGGCTCACCATATTTTTTCTCCCGGGGTAAAACGATATTTTCTTAAAAAACCCAAAACACGTTACATTTTATCTTTTGAGGGATGATAGGTGTGGGAAAAAATGCTCTCTGTAAAACATCTTTGTTGTTTTTTGGGGTTTGTTGAAAGCTATAACTATTTGAAATCGCTGTTGATAAAAAAACCCAATTTTTTTTGCCATTATAGCGTTGACAACAATAAAACGCTGTATTACTTTTGGACCATGGCGATGCGTTAGGTGGATTCGCATGAACCTTTTAAAACGGCTTTACATGGAGGCGCCACGCCAGGGATTTTCTCTGGGGTCAACCTTCCCGAAACAAGATTCAAGGAGCCTGCCCTTGTCCGTGCGAGAAAAAGATTCATATTCCATCCAGTCAGTGGACAATGCCCTCGATGTCCTTGAGGCCCTCTGCGACGAAGGAGACGAGGTCCGGATTTCGCGCCTGAGTGAGCGACTGGGCATGAACAAGACGAGCGTTTTCAGGCTTCTTGCGACCTTTGAAAATCGGGGGTACGTAGAGAAGGAAAAGGGCTCCGGCAAGTACCGCCTCGGACTCTCGGCCTATGAAATCGGGCAGAAGTTTCTCTCCCGCATGGGCCTGCTCCGCAAGGCGCGGCCGGTTATGGAGAGGATGGTCCGGGAGTGCGACGAAGCGGCCTATATCACGGTCAGGCGGGGCTCGGACGTGCTGTTTCTCGACATGGTCGACACCAGTCAGCAGGTCAAGATCATCTCCCTGGTCGGCAAGCGATATCCCGTAGAGATTCCTGCCGCCGGCAAGGTGCTGCTCGCCTGCACCCCCGCCGACGGAGAAGCCAAGGCCGAGTGGCCCTCCCTGGCAGAGAGTCTCGGCAAGGTGCGCTTGCAGGGGTTTTGCATCGATCAGGGCGCCATGGGGGATGGAATTGCCAGCGCAGCCGTCCCTCTCTTCAGTTCCGGAGGGGAACTGCAGGCCTCCTTGTGCTTTGTCGGACCGGACTTTCGCCTGTCACAGGAGAAAATTGAATCGATGTTTCTTCCCCGCCTTCAGGAGGCAGGGAACACCATTTCATCTAAGCTCGGCTACCTCGGGGACTGCTTGAACCGGGATAACTTTTAACGGGAAGTCACCTTTTGGGGAAAGGGGGTAAAAAAATTTATGATAAACGACCATGGCCCGAACCAACAACCGGGTCGAGCACTTCAACTTAAGGTTTCGCAGGAAATAACCATTTTTACGGAGAGAGGAGGCTTTTATGCAACACGATAGCGCAGGGTATTGTACTGCAACACTGAGCCTGATCAGAAACGTGCTGATCGTTTGGTTCGTCGTTTCTTACGGCTTCGGCATTCTGCTCGCGCCCGTACTCAACAATATCCACCTTGGTGGGTATCCGCTGGGCTTCTGGTTCGCACAGCAGGGGTCGCTCTACATCTTCGTCGCACTCATTTTCTACTATGCCAAGAAAATGGGGCAGCTCGACGAACAATTTGACGTTCACGAAGATTAGGGAGGGGAAATAATATGAGTCTTCAAGCAATTACATATCTCGTCGTTGGGCTTACCTTTGCCCTGTACATCGGCATCGCCATTTGGGCACGCGCCGGAAGCACGAAGGAATTCTACGTTGCCGGCGGCGGCGTTCACCCGGTCCTGAACGGGATGGCGACAGGCGCTGACTGGATGTCCGCGGCTTCTTTCATCTCCATGGCCGGCCTCATCGCCAACATGGGCTACGGCGGCGGCCTCTTCCTCATGGGCTGGACCGGCGGCTACGTCCTTCTGGCCATGCTCCTTGCCCCTTATCTGCGCAAGTTCGGCAAGTTTACCGTGCCCCAGTTCGTCGGCGATCGCTTTTACTCCAAGGGCGCGAGCACCGTGGCGGTTATCTGCCTGCTGGCCGCCTCCATCACCTACATCATCGGCCAGATGACCGGCGTCGGCGTCGCCTTCTCCCGTTTCCTCGGCGTCTCCAACTCGACCGGTATCTTCATCGGGATGGGCATCGTCTTCATGTACGCCGTTTTCGGCGGCATGAAAGGAATCACCTACACCCAGGTCGCTCAGTACTGCGTTCTGATCCTGGCCTACACCGTCCCCGCGATCTTCATCTCGCTGCAGCTGACCGGCAACCCCCTGCCCCAGCTTGGCCTCGGCTCCGACATGGCGGGCACCGACATCGCGCTTCTGACCAAACTGGATCAGGTCATCACCGATCTCGGCTTCGGCAAATATACAACCCAGGTGCCGGGCAGCACGCTCAACATGTTCGTCTACACCGTCTCCCTGATGATCGGCACCGCCGGCCTGCCCCACGTCATCGTCCGTTTCTTCACCGTGCCCAAGGTCAAGGACGCTCGTTCTTCCGCCGGTTGGGCCCTGGTTTTCATCGCCATCCTCTACACCACCGCTCCCGCCGTTGCCGCCATGGCGCGCTTGAACCTGCATAACACCGTCAACACCGCGGTCATGGCCGGAGGCGACCTCTTCGCCGCCGAGAACAGCATCGTGTACGCCGAGCGTCCCGACTGGATGAAGCGCTGGGAAGTCACCGGCCTGCTGAAGTTCGCCGACAAGAACGGCGACGGACGCATCCAGTTCTACAACGACAAGACCACGGACGCCGCCGTTCTGGCCAAGGCTGAGGCAGCCGGCTGGAAGGGGAGCGAGCTGAACGTCAACCGTGACATCATGGTTCTGGCGAACCCGGAAATCGCCATGCTGCCCAACTGGGTCATCGCCCTCGTCGCCGCCGGCGGCCTGGCCGCCGCCCTCTCGACGGCCGCCGGCCTGCTGCTCGCCATCTCCTCGGCGATCTCCCATGACCTGCTCAAAGAAAAGTTCATGCCCGACCTCTCCGAGAAGGGCGAACTGATGGCCGGCAAGCTCGCCATGGCCGGTTCCATCTGCGTTGCCGGCTACCTCGGCCTCAACCCTCCGGGCTTCGCGGCAGGGACCGTGGCCATTGCCTTCGGCCTGGCCGCCAGCTCCATCTTCCCCGCTCTGATGCTGGGCATCTTCAGCAAGACCATGAATAAGGAAGGCGCCATCGCCGGTATGCTCGCCGGCCTCGGCATCACCATGTTCTACGTCTTTGCCCACAAAGGCATCTTCTTCATCAAGGGGACTGAATTCCTGGGCCTCTTCGGCGGCAAGTCGAGCTTCTTCTTCGGCATCTCGCCCAATGCCTTCGGCGCCATCGGGGCGATTGTCAACTTCGCCGTTGCCTTCGGCGTGAAGAGAATGTTCCCCGCACCGCCTCAGGAGATTGTGGAGCTGGTGGAAAGCGTCCGGATCCCTCGGGGTTCCAAGGAAATCGGCGGTGCCCACTAAGCATCGATTTCTGGTGTGATCTGATGGCATGAACTATCTAACCCCGCCAGCACGACTGGCGGGGTTTTTTTACACTTTTTTTATTGATTGTGCCTTCTTCCTCGGGTACAACGAGTGATGGCTTTACTTGCATACCGCCCGCGCTGTCGGGCACAACGGGAGTTCTGAATGGTCTTTGATGTCAGTATCGTTGTAACTTGGTTGCTCTTCCTTGCTCTTTTTCCGATGGCGTTTCTCTGGTTGCGGCGCGCATGGAGGATTTTCATCAAGCACAACTACGAAGAAGTCGCGCTCAAGGGCGGGGAAGCTCCGTCCGATGCCGAAAAGTGGGCTCCCTATACCGGGATGATCAACCTGGCCGCAGGGGCCGTTGCCGTTACCACCATCCTCGGTGTCGCCGGCGGCTTTTTCTCCTATAAGACCTGGAGCGCCATGGCCGGCATGACTCTCTGGGTAAAGATTTTTGCCGACTTTATCGTCAGCCGCCAGGCCCACCCGTTTACATTCGGCAAGAAGAAGCGCCAGTGAGAAAATTTCCTCCCACGAGGTGAAAAGAGTCCGGAACCACCAATTCCTTTGGTCTTCAATATTCTTGTGATATTATCGAACTCACATGTGATCAAGGCTTCCCGCACGGAGGCCTTTTTTTGTCTTAACAGAAGCTGCACAGTTCTTGGGACGGGGGGTGACCAATGGGCCTGATCAAGCGATTAAAGGATACGGAGCCGTTCAACCTCCTCCCCGAAGAGACCTTCGAGGAGTTCAATCGGGCGGCCGTTGTCAAGAAGTTCCCCCCCCATATTCACATTTTCAACCAGCACGATCCGCCGACCTGTTTTCTGTACATCATCAAAACCGGCCTGGTGGAAATCGTCGCCCTGACCCCGGGAGGGGTCGAGATGGTGGTGGACTACCGCAAGGAGGGCTCCTTCTTCGGGGGGACGCCCGTCTTCACCAACGAGTCCTACACCGCCGGGGCCCGGACCGTCACGCCGACCGAATGCTACCTGGTCCCATCCGAGCTCCTCGCCAAGGCGGGCAAGCGCAATCCCCAGATCACTGAGTATTTTACCAAGGCGATTTTTTCCCGGGTTCGCAGCCTCTATTCGGACATGGTCAGGGATCACGCCGAAAAAGCCCTGACCCAGATGGAGGCCTATCCCTTTCAGAAGCGTCTTTCGGAGATCATGTCCTCTCCGGTGGAGACCTGCCCCCCCTCCGCCCCGGTCAGGGAGATCGCCGGCAGGATGACCCAGAGGGGCATCGGCGCCATGCTCGTCTGCGACGAGACCGGCCGAGCCTCCGGCATTATCACCGAGCATGATCTGGTCTCCAAGGTTCTCGCCCGGGAAGAGGTCAACTGCGAATCGACAACGGCCTTCGATGTCATGACCCCGAACCCCTTCATCATGGCACCGGATACCTACATGTACGAAGCCACAACCTTCATGATGGGGCACGGGATCAAGCACATGCCGATCCTCGACGGGGGCGCGATCGTGGGGATCGTGACCCTGCGGGACCTGATGAAGTACCGAAGCCAGAAGTCGATGCTTCTCGTCGGCAGTGTCAAGGAGGCCCGGACGATCGAGGACCTGATGACCGCCAGGGAAGAGATGGTCAAGGTTGCCCGGGTTCTTCTGAGCGAGACACGCTCACCCTTCGAAACGATGGAGATCCTTTCCTATATCCACCACTGCATCCTGCGCCGCTGTTTCGAGATCGTCCTCGAGGAGGTTAAATCGGAGGGAATGAGCCCCCCGGATATCGACTTCTGCCTGATCATCATGGGCAGCGGGGGCCGCAAGGAGATGCTCCTCGGGCCGGACCAGGACAACGGCCTCATCTACGAAAACTTCCCAGACTCCAGGCTCGAGGAGGTCGATGCGTTTTTCATCCCCTTTGCCGAAAGGCTCGTGAATGCCTTTGACCGGGTCGGCTATCCCCTCTGCAACGGCAAGGTCATGGCCAACAACCCCCTCTGGCGAGGCCGGCTCAAGGATTGGCAGGACCGTGTCTCGAGCTGGATCACCGTTCCGGAGCCGAAGAGGGTCATGTACTCGACCATTTTCTTCGATTTCATGCCCTTGGTGGGCGAGCCTTCGCTCTGCCAGGATCTGCGCGACATTGTCCATGCCGAACTTCGCAGGAATTCCAGTTTTCTGTATTACATGCTCGAAAACGACCTGAAGCACAAACCCCCTGTCGGTCTTCTGGGGCGCTTCATTCTGGAGAGGGGGGGGAGCACAAGGGGTTGCTTTCCCTCAAGCAGGCAGGGAGTGTTTTTATTGTGGACTGCATCCGCATGTTCATGCTCGAAAAGGGCTTTGACGCAACGACGACCATTGAGCGTCTGGCCGAACTTGTCAAGCTGAATGTTT